>CAYZWD010000059.1:0-6113 GCA_964482115.1 uncultured Acidiphilium sp.
ATAAAACGTTTGATTTATGTTAAAAAATATGGTATACTACTTAAAATATTTCGTTTTATCGCGTTCTTCGGGCTGCGCCGAGTATACTTTTGCCGCGCAGGGAAGGCTTATTCGCTATTCGCGCTTATTATAAACTAAACGCCAATAAAGGCTTAAATTAGCGGCTAATTTAAACTAGCGGCTGGCTAAAAGCGGAATAATCGGCTAACTTACGAAGTTCGAAATTTGCAAATAAAGTTTGCAAAATTAAAATATGCAATTTACAATAATGGATAAGGTAATAAAATGCTGTTCGGAAAATACATAAACAAATACTATTTAAAATACGGGTGGCTTTTGCTGTTAGGCGTGGCGGCGTTGTTTTTGGTTGACTATTTTCAGCTGAAAGTTCCGGAGTTTTATCGCTACGTAATTGACGGCATTAATAAAGGTTTCGTTGAAATAAACGGCGAAAACGTGCCTTTCGATTTAGATTTTTTATTTAAAAACGTATGCAATCCTATGCTTATCGTAATTGCGATAATGGTTTGCGGGCGTTTTTTATGGCGTACGTGCTTTTTTAACTCTGCAATTTGGGTTGAAACCGATTTGCGCAAAAGAATGTTCGACCGTTGTAAAAATCTTTCGCAAGAATATTATTCGCGCAACAAAGTAGGCAATCTTATGTCGCTGTTTACGAACGACATAGATACCGTTAACGAATGTTTCGGCTGGGGCGTTTTAATGTTTGGCGACGTAGTTATGCTCGGCGGGCTTTCACTAGCAAAAATGGCTAAAATGGACCTAAAGCTTACGCTTTTATCGCTTATACCGCTCGGTTTTATGCTCGCGATAGGCATAATTATGAGCAAGTATATGATGAAAAAGTGGGAAGATCGCCAAGAGGCGTATTCGGCTCTTTCCGATTTTTCGCAAGAGGGCTTTTCGGGTATCGCCGTAATTAAGGCGTTCGTTAAAGAGTTTAAAGAGCTTGCGGCGTTTAAACGGCTTAATAAAAATAACGAAAACGCTAACGTTACTTACGTAAAATATTCGATGCTTTTAAATATTTTCGTAACGTTGTTCGTCGAGTCGGTTACCTGCGTAATTTTGGCGTACGGCGGATATTTGGTTTATAACAAAACCTTTACCGCGGGCGAGCTTATCGAGTTTATAGGTTATTTTAACTCTACCATATGGCCGATTATGGCTATAAGCGAGCTTATCGAAATGACTTCGCGCGGGCGCGGCTCGTTAAAGCGCATAAGCGAACTTTTAGATACCGAGCCCACCGTGGTTGACGGCAAAAACGTAGCGGAACTTGTAAATATGCGCGGCGATATAGAGTTTAAGAGCTTAACGTTTAACTATCCCGGCGCTGAAAACTCCGTTTTAAAAAACGTGAGCTTTAAAATCAACGCGGGCGAAAGCGTAGGTATTATCGGCAAAACGGGTTGCGGAAAAACCACTATCGTAGACCTTATTTTGCGCGTTTACGACGTGCCGCGCGGCACTTTGTTTATCGACGGGCACGACGTGTTAGACCTTTCGATTAAATCCGTGCGCGATAACATCGCTTACGTTCCGCAAGATAACTTTTTGTTTAGCGATACCATCGCAAACAACATAGCTTTTGCGGGCGAAACTACGCTTGAAAACGTTGAAAAAGCGGCTAAACTTGCCGACGTTCACGATAATATATCCGAGTTTGCCGATGGGTATCAAACCGTTTTGGGCGAGCGCGGCGTAACCGTTTCGGGCGGGCAAAAGCAAAGAATTTCTATTGCACGCGCAATAAACAAAAACGCCCCTGCGCTTATTCTGGACGATTCGGTTTCGGCTGTCGATTCAAAAACCGAAAGCGCCATACTTGCAAATTTGGCTAAAAACCGAGAGGGCAGAACCACTATTTTAATCGCTCACCGTATTTCTACGGTTGAGGGATTCGATAAAATTATTTTTATGGACGACGGAAAAATTATAGACGCAGGCTCGCACGAAGAATTGCTTTCGCGTTGCGCCGATTATAAAAAAGCCGTTGAACTGCAAAAAATCGAAAAAGAAGGGGAGGCTTTAAATGCGTAATTATTACCCTTTACTTATTGTCGGCGGCTTTTTGGGGCTGGTAAGCGCGATTTTTATTTTGGCATACGCGCTGATTAAAGATAAAAAAGAGGCGTTCGGGTTCGAGCGCAATATGAAAGACGGCGAAATAGTGCGCAGGCTTTTAAAATACGCAAAGCCGTATTATAAAAACTTTTTGCTAGTGTTCGTGTTAATGCTGTTTTCTATTTCGAACTCTATAATATCTCCGCTTTTAATCGGCGATATCGAAGGAATTATTAAAACCGACTTCGAGATTACCGCCTTATTTTTACGGGTTGGGCTTTACGCTTTGGTCGTTGCAATTTCGTTGGTTTCTTCGTATTTTCAAGCGATGATACTTCAGCGCACGGGGCAAAAAATAGTTTCCGCGCTAAGAGAAAATTTATTTTTACACGTAGAAAACCTTTCGCACGAGCAGTTAAACGCAATGCCCGTGGGCAAGCTGGTAACGCGCGTTACCAACGACGTTGAAGGTATTTCGCGCGTGTTCACTAACAGCATTGTTAACCTTGCCAAAAACTGTTTTATTTTAATAGGCGTGGTTATAGCTATGTTTTCGCTCAACTACGCGTTAACTCTAGTGGTGCTGTGCTTCGCGCCGTTTATAGTGCTTTTCACATTGATATTCCGCAAGTTTTCGCGCAGAGCTTACCGTAAGGTTAAGGACGGCACTACCGATATCAACACCTTTTTATCCGAAAACCTTTCGGGCGTTAAAGTAACGCAAATTTTTAACCGAGAAGATAAAAAGTTCGAAGAGTTTAACGAAAAAAACGAACGCCTCGGCAAAGCTAAATCGCGCGAGATATTCGTGTTTTCGATTTTTAGACCGCTTGTTTATATGCTGTATATTTCGTCCGTGCTGTTTTTGCTGTTCTTGGGCGGTAAAGGCTATATAGACGGCGGGCAGTTTATGGGCACCGTTATAACTAGCGAGGTTATAGTAACGTTTTATATGTATTTATCAACGTTTTTCAACCCCATTCAAAACCTTGCGGAACAGTTTAACTGGTTGCAATCCGCGTTCGCCTCGGCTGAAAAAGTATTCTCTCTATTCGATATGCAGCCCGTTATCACCGATTCGGAAGGCGCTATCGAGCTTGAAAATTTGCGCGGCGATATAGAGTTTAAAAACGTTTGGTTTTCTTACGTGCCCGGCGAGTGGGTGCTTAAAGATTTAAGCTTTAAGGTCAGCGCGGGGCAAACGGTTGCGTTCGTCGGCTCTACCGGCTCGGGCAAAACCACTATAATGTCGCTTATTTGCCGCAATTACGATATTCAAAAGGGCGAAATTTTAATTGACGGAATCGATATTAAAAAAATTAAAATAGCCTCGCTCCGCAAGCATTTCGGGCAAATGCTGCAAGACGTGTTTTTGTTTTCGGGCACGGTGCGCAGCAATATCTGCATGCTCGGCGACGAGTTTTCGGACGAAGAGATTATGAACGCTTGCCGCTACGTCAATGCGGACGGGCTTATAGCTAAGCTCAAAAACGGGCTGGACGAAGAGGTGCGCGAGCGCGGCAACAACTTTTCTGCGGGCGAACGCCAGCTTTTATCGTTTGCGCGCGCAGTTATCCACCGCCCCGAGGTTATGATTTTAGACGAGGCTACCGCAAATATCGATACGGAAACCGAGCGGCTTATTCAAGATTCGCTTGAAAAAATGATGAATATCGGAACGATGCTAGTCGTAGCGCATAGGCTTTCTACCATTCGCAAGGCGGATAATATTATAGTGCTTTCGCACGGTGAAATTATCGAGCAAGGCTCGCACGACGAGCTTATTGCCAAGCAGGGCAGATATTACGGGCTTTATATGTTGCAATATCACCGCGATATGCTTAACGCATGATTTTCGCGTGGCAGATAAGCTTTTAGATAAGTGTAAAAAAATAAAAAGTGCCGCTATAAGTCGATTAGCGGCACTTTCGCTATAAAAAAGAGGTTGGTTTATTTCTAAACTTTTAAGTGTTAAACAAGCAGTCGTTCGAATGGGACGGGAATTATTTTTATAGATAAAATATTTTCGGAGCAAACCGTTAAGCAGTATAGCTCGCTTTCGCGAAAAACGTATTTGGTTAAAAATTTAGCGCCGGCAAAGCTGACTATTTCGCGCGGGAATTTAGTTAAACCTTCGCCCGTGAACTTTACGTAACTTTCTTTTTCGGTGTAGCAGCGATAAAAATATTTAACGCGGTCGGGTTCGCTTTCAATCTCTTCTAAGCGCAGTTTTTCGTTATCGGACAGCGCGCCGCGAATTAACGCGGAAGAAAGCGGTTGTTTTAAAAGTTGTAAGTCTAGCCCCGCGCCGCGTTCGCCTTCGTCTGAAACGGCAAGCGCAACTATGTTTTCGCTGTGGCTAACCGAAAAATCGGGCGCGCCCTTTATAAAAGGCTTGCCGCTAGGCGTTTGCTCGATTACAAAACCGTTTCCGCTAAAATAAGCGGAGAGTGCTTTTTTTATCAATAAATCGCCCACGGCTGTTTGCAACGCGCGCCTAGGAGCGTTTTTATACGCTTCGTATTTTTTTTTGCCGCGGTCAGATAGCAAACAAAGCTTATCGTCGGGCAGCGTTTTTCGGCAAATATCGGTTAAATAAATTTTCATAGTTATACGGTAAGGCTAGCTAATAAACGGCTAATAAAATATAGCGCAAAAAAAGGATAAAAGCGGTTTGGCTCTTAGGTAAAAAAGCGTAAAAAATAAAATTTTGTAATTTTTTTTGTTTTTAGCGAGTAAAACGCGAAAAACCGCTCATAATACTAACGCGGCGAAGGGCGAACTTAAATTCGCTTTAGCCGAAAGGGTTTTTCTAGCTCCGTTACGGTTGCCGAGAAAAAACTTTCGGCAGCCGAACGGAGGAATTTTTATGAGAAACAAAAGCAATTCAAAAACCAACGGAAAAAACGGCAAAAGCTCCGGGTGCGGCAAGGGGTGCGGTTCAAGAAGAACTACCGATTGCAAGTAGGTGAAAAATGAAAAGCAAAAAGCCTTTAAAGGCAAAGCACTTAGCTAAAAAAATGGTTTCGCCTTACGACGCACTCGGTAGTTGGACGGGCTTGCAACCGTTCGATTTTGATTATCCCGAGCAAGACGTAGACGATTTATAGCCGTTACAGAGTTGACTTTTAACGGTTGCCGTTAGAGGTTAGGGCTAATCAATTTTTAAAAAATTGCAACACAACTTAATATAAAACCGATAGCCCGCGCGCAAAAAAAACGTGCGGGCTGTTTTTTTGCTTTTATTGTAACAGCTTTTTTATTTCGTCCATTTTTTGCATAGCGCAAGCGTAGCCGCGGTCGTAACAGAACTGAACGTTTTCCATTTTATATTGGCTAACGTCGCCTAGGTCGGGCGCTAAAATAAGGTCCGCCGAGCAATGCTTGGTTAAAAGCGACGTTATGCGGTTATCGTAAATATCTATAAGTCGCAAAAAGTAAGAAAAAATATTTTTAATATCGCCAACTTCGCGCAACGGGCCTAAAACGTCAACCGCAACTACTACGTCCGCGCCTAGCGCTTTAACCTCGTCTACGGGAATTCTGCAAATCACGCCGCCGTCGGCAACTAGCATGTTTTCGTATTCTACGGGCTTAAAAACGAGGGGGATTGCCGAGCTTGCGCGCACGGCAAGGCTTACCGAGCCTTGGTCGAAAACCACTTTTTTGCCGCTTATTACGTCCGCGCCGATGCACGAAAAAGGTATTTGCAAATCTTCGATATTAGTGCCGTTATAAAGTTTATCTAAAACGCGCTGCACCTTTTCGCTACGCAAAATCGCGCCGCTCGTTATAGGAAAAGCTGAAATATCCAAAAGGTCTTTCTTTTTAAGCAGGGTGGCGGTTTTTAGCATGGTGAGCGGAGTCATGCCGCCGGCGTACGCCGCGCCTACCACCGCGCCCATCGAGCAGCCCGAAATAAACGCGGGCTTAATTCCGTTATCTTCAAGCGCTTGCAAAAATCCGACGTGCGCGACGCCGCGCGCGCCGCCGCTGCCTAGGGCCAAACCCAATTTTTTCATATA
>CAYZWD010000060.1:0-6060 GCA_964482115.1 uncultured Acidiphilium sp.
GCCTTCGCCCCCTACCGTTCCGTCGTAAAATTCGTTGGCGGAAAAACTGTAAGAGTCGAATTCCGCAAAACTGTTTTCGTCGGTAAGTTCGGCGATTATTTCGCGTATCTTTTTACCGTTTTCGAGCACTTCAGCCCTGCGGGTTCTGAGCAATTCAAGTTTATTCATAAAACTCCTCCATATTATTCTATTCCATATTATAAACCAAACATTGTCAAAACGCAACCGATTTTAACGATTTTTTCGGCTAAGGCAAAAAATACTTTTTGTGGCTTTTTGTGCAAAAAAATTCTTGTAAAATAAACAGTCAAAACAAGCGGGATTACTAAAATAAACAAAAAAAACACGACGATAAATCAACCTCATTACTCATAGCCGATTTACCTACGGGTGCAAAAGCCCTCTTGATGCAATGCTAATTTACCTACGGAATAAAAAGCCCTCTTTGTGCAAAGGAGGGTGGCAAGCGAGCATTAACTAATGTCAAAAAAAATTTAAACGCACTCATAAAAAAGGCATAAAAAAAAGCCGCATGCTTACGCGTGCGACTTTTTTTGGCGGAAACGGAGAGATTCGAACTCTCGTATCCCGATGAAGGGATAACCGCATTTCGAGTGCGGCTCGTTGCGACCACTTCGATACGTTTCCGTTTAGCCGTAGCGGCGCGGTTATTGCGCACGCACACAACAAAAATATTTTAACATAAAAAAACTATTTTGTTAAATGTTTTTATGCCCTTTTTAATTAATTATTATCTTTTTTTTCTAAAAACGTAACGCAACTCTAAAAGACCGTTTTTTAGCGTGCGTTGTTCGCCAGTAAACTCAAAACCGAACCGTTCGAAAAACGTAACGCCCGCAACGTTTGAAGAAATAAGCGAGGTGTAAACGCGGTTAATCGAAGAAAGTTGTTTTATTCCGAATTCTATAAGCTTAGTGCCCACGCCTTGGCGCTGACGTTCGGGCAAAACGTAAAGCCTAGGAATTTCGCATTTATCTTTATCGATGGTTATAAATCCGACGGTTGTGCCCTTATCGTACGCAATAAACGTTATGCGATCGAACCCTTGATCGCGGCGCAAATACGCCGCAACCTTTTCTTGATTAAAGGTCTCTACGTATTCCGCGGAATATAAATCGGCGTGCGATGACTTCCACGCGTTAACGTAGCAAGCGGCAACGTCTTCTAAATTTTTTTCTGTCATTTCAACGATATACATAACTCACCTATTATTTTAAAATTATGCCGCCGCGTTTTTTTGCAGCGCTTAAAAACACTTGCACGCAAATGCTCTTTATTATATTATACCAAAAAACTATTAATATGTCAAGGTAAAATCGAGCTAAAAATAACCCGCGTCTAAGCAATCGGCACTAGTTTAGCGAAATTTCGCTAAGTTTATTATATTTTGCAACCGCAACGGCTTCCATCGTGGCACTTGAAAGCCCTGCGGAAACAGCCTCGTCCGCTAGTTTTTTTGCCAAAAACACCGCAGCCGTTCCGTAACGCAACGCGCCTAACTCGTTAGCTCTGCCGCTTTGTTTTACGCCTAAAAAATCGCCCCCGCCGCGACGCTTAAAATCTTCCTCGGCAATTTTAAAACCGTCGGTAGTAGAACAAAATACTTTAAGCCGTTCTAGCGTTTCGGGGTTATCGGTTGAGGTAAGCAAAAAACAATAGCTTTTTAGGTCGCTTCTACCAACCCTACCCCTAAGCTGATGTAGTTGCGAAAGCCCGAATCTATCCGCGCCGAAAATAACCATTACCGTTGCGTCTTTTACGTCTATGCCTACTTCTATAACGGTGGTCGAAACCAATGCCTTGCAATCGCCGTTTTTAAAATCTTGCATTATTTCGTTTTTTTCTTTGTCTTTCATGCGCCCGTGCAAAAGCCGCACGTTAACACCCTTAAGTTCACCCTTTAATCTATCGAAAAGCTCGGTCGCGCTTAATATTTCCCCTTCCTCGTCGCCGTCAATTTTAGGCGCTACGAAATAAACCCGCTTACCAAAAGCAATTTCTTTTTTAATAAACTCTATCATTCCGCCGTATTTTTCTTGCGGAACGAGGTTTGTGCCGATAACCGCCCTAGCTTTAGGCTTATCCGGAATGGTCGTTATATCTAAATCTCCGTAAAAAATTAGCGAAAGCGTGCGCGGAATAGGCGTTGCGCTCATAACGAGCAAGTCGGGCGCGGTGCCTTTCGATAAAAACTCCGTGCGCTGAGCTACGCCGAACCTGTGCTGCTCGTCGCACACGCAAAGCGCAAGCGAGGCAAACTCAACGTCCTTTTGAAACAGCGCGTGCGTGCCAATTGCTAACTGAATTTGCCCGCTTTTTAAGCCTTTTTTTACCGTGTTTTTCTCGGCAACCGTCATAGAGCCTTTTAAAAGCGCAACCGAAAAATTTTTAAAATATCTTTTAGCTATTTCGTAGTTTTGCTCGGCTAACACTTCGGTTGGCGCCGTCATAGCCGCTTGATAGCCCGACTTTAAGGCAATAAATATAGCGCAAAACGCAACCGCGGTTTTACCGCAACCGACGTCGCCTTGCAAAAGTCTGTTCATTATTTTAGGAGAGCGCATATCTGAAAAAATTTCATTTACCGCTTTTTTTTGCCCAGCCGTAAAATCGAATCCGAACCCACTCGTAAAGTCTTTTACGTCCTCCGCAGAGGTTGAATATTTATTACTGCGCAAGCGCTGTTTATCGCCTTTTATAACCTTAAACGCGGTTATTAAAGCAAAAAATTCTTCGGTTGCAATTCTGTCGGACGCGCCGTCCTTTACGTCTAACGAAGTTGGAGAATGCACGTTTAAATACGCCTCTTCAAGCGGCATAAGGTCGTATTTTTTCACTAGCGGCGCAGGAATTAGCGTTTGAGGTTTAACTTTATAAACCGCGTCTAGAATGATTTTTTGCATTGCCCGCTGATATATGCCGCCGTATAGAGTATAAACCGGTAAAATGCCTTTTAAATAATCGTTTTTTTCAGCTTTTTCAAAGGTCGGATTAGTCATAGTGAACCTATCGTATTTGTTTTGAAGTCTACCGTAGAACAAATACTCTTCACCCGCCTCTAGCCGTTTTATAACGTAAGGTTGGTTAAACCACATAACGGTAAAAACCTCGCCGTTTTGCAAGCAAAGCGCCTTAACGCATTTTAACCTTCTTGCCGAAGTAAAAGCTTGCGGAGCCGAAATTAGTTTAGCCTTGGTAAAAGCAAACTCGCCCGCGTTAAAAGCGCTAAGCGGCATAACCGCGGTTAAGTCCAAATAATTGCGCGGAAAATGCTTAATTAAATCTTCGGCGGAAAAAATCCCCGCCGCGTTTAACTCTTCTATTCTTTTGTCGCTTAGCCCTTTTACGTATTTTAAAAGCATTTTAAAGTACTCCGCCGCCAAAGCGTAAACGTTTATTAAAAATAAATTTAGTTATAATTTCGTTGCGATATTTTCCGTTATCAAAAACGCGCCGCAAATCGGGCGCGTTAGCGTAATTTTCGTTTTACTTATTCTAGTGAAACGATGTAATAATATATTGGCTGACCGCCGTAATAAATTTCAACGTCGCACTCGGGATATTTTTCTGCAAGTTTTTCTTGAAGAGCGGTAGCTTCCGCCTCGGTTACGTCTTGCCCGTAATATAAATTTATAAGCCCATGCGATTTATCTTTAATTTTATCAATCAACTTTAAGGTTGCGTCTTCGGTATTAGCAGCCTTGGCAAGCACTTTTTTGCTGTTTAAGCC
Source organism: uncultured Acidiphilium sp. (assembly GCA_964482115.1). Taxonomy (GTDB): domain Bacteria; phylum Bacillota; class Clostridia; order Christensenellales; family Borkfalkiaceae; genus HGM11416. The sequence goes on from CAYZWD010000060.1 coordinate 3,752, forward strand.
GATAATATCGCCTTTTTTAAGACTAAACCCGTCGATTTTAGTTGTGCGTGAGGCGTACGTTACCGAACCGGTAGAAACGTTTTCAATCTCGTGCAGCATGTTAAGCAAGTTTTCGTCGGCGGTAGCCTCTGGATTAAACGCGAGCGCCGCCGCAAAGCCTTGAGGTACGTTTTTGGTGGGCACTACGTATATTTTTTTGCCCTCAACAAGCGATTTCGCTTGCTCTGCCGCAAGAATTATATTACTGTTATTCGGAAGCACGAATATATTTTCGGCGTTGATTTTTACAACCGCGTCGGCAATATCGCTGGCGCTAGGATTCATCGTTTGACCGCCTTGAATAATTCGGTCAACCATGAGTTCTTTAAAAATTTCGGCTATGCCGTCGCCCTGAGAAATGGCAAGCATGCCCATTTCTTTCTTTTCCGCCTCGTATTTTTTAATAAGCTCGCGGTTTTGTTCGAGCATATTTTCGATTTTAACTTTATCCAGCTCGCCCAAGGTTAGCGCCTTAGAAAGCGCTTGACCGGGGTTGTTAGTGTGAACGTGCACCTTAACGAATTCTAAATCGCCTATAACGAGCACGCTGTCGCCTATACCCATAAGGTATTCGCGTAGTTTATCGATATCCGCAAGCGTGGTTCTGCGTTTTAAATTGATTATGAAAAATTCGGTACAATATCCGAACTCTATTTCGCCTAAATTTAAAATATCGGCGTTTTGCGAAACCCCGGCAGATTCGGGAACGGCAACGGGCTCGTCGTCTTCTTCGTTTTCGATAACGATTTCTTCGCCGGTAAGCCCCATAAGCATTCCGCGGTAAACGGTTAAAAGCCCCATGCCGCCGCTATCTACTACGCCCGCCTTTTTTAAAACGGGCAACAGTTCGGGTGTTAAGTCGAGCGCTTCTTGCCCCCTTGCTATAACTTCTTTGAAAAATTGTTCGAAGTCTTTATGCCGTTGTGCCGTTTGAGCACACTCGCTCATCATGCGCGAAACGGTAAGCATAGTGCCTTCCTTGGGTTTGCTAACCGCCGAATACGCAACGTCGGTAGACTTTTTCATCGCTTTAGCAAAAAGCCTAGTGTCAACCTCTTCTTTTTCTTTAAGCTCGGCGCAAATACCGCGGAAAACTTGCGATAAAATTACACCGGAGTTGCCGCGTGCACCGCGGAGCGCGCCTTTAGAAACAGCGTCCGTTATTAAGCTCATTCGGTTAGAATTGCAAAGCTTAAGTTCGCGCACGGCGGACTGCATAGTCATCGACATATTCGTTCCCGTATCGCCGTCCGGCACGGGGAAAACGTTAAGCGCGTCGATTTTAGCTCTGTTAGCCTCTAGCAATTTGCCGGCAGACAAAACCATTTTTGTGAAGATTGCGCCGTTTATCGTTTTTATCATAATATATAAAAGAATACTCCTAATTGATTATAGCTTTACGCCGACCACGTTTACGTTAACCGTATCGACGAGCATACCCGTAAATTTTTCTACCTTGTAATTTACGGCTTGCTTCAAGCTGTCCGCAACGGCGGAGATCGAAACGCCGAATTTAACTATAACGAATAAATCGATATAAATTCGGTCGCCCTCGGTTACTACCTTAACCCCCGGCACGCCGCCGCGTTTTAATATTCCGGAGATTGAGTCGGTAAAACGTTTATTTACCATTTCGACTATTCCGTAGCAATCGAGGGCAGCGTATTCCGCTACCATAGCGATGGCTTCGTCTGAAATAGAAATTTTACCGTATATGTTGTTTGTGTTTACGGACATAGACCTTTCTCCTTAGAACATTTATTTTTATTTTACACTAGAACGCGATTTTTTGCAACAATTTTTTACCTAAAATTAATTATTAAACGTTAACGCCGTTAATTTTTAACCGAACTTTGCATAAATTTTGATTTTTTTTGACCTTATTGCAAAACACCCCCGATTTTTTCTTGCATTTTTGTTTTAAAAATGATATAGTATTTAAGCATTGAATTTTTAAATGATTTAACACTCATCGGAGGTAGAGCAATATGTCTAGAGTTTGCAGCGTCTGCGGAAAAGGAAAGTTATCCGGTAACAAGGTTAGCCACAGTAACCGTAAAACCCCCCGCTCTTACAACGCCAACGTTCAAAAGGTTAAGGTTGAAAATAACGACGGTACTGTTAGTTCCGAATACGTTTGCACCCGTTGCCTTAAGGGCGATAAAGTTAAACGTGCCTAATTTTATTTTAGTATTTTAACTTTTACGCGTTTGGTGCGCTAAGTAAATAAAAAATTAAGCGTCGCTTTTGCTTAGCGGCGCTTTTTGTCG
>CAYZWD010000061.1:0-5961 GCA_964482115.1 uncultured Acidiphilium sp.
GCTTATATCATCTGCCTTTTATTATCAATCTTAATTACTTATAGAATTTTTTAAGTTTTCCGCCGCGATTTTAATTTCGGGCAAAAAATCTAAATACCAACGCTCGGTATCGATAAGGTATCTTTTTTTAAACTGTTCGTCCGTAGTTACGGCGGTTTGAACGTTGTTAAGCCTATCGAACCCTTTAACGGCAAAGGCTATCGGGTTTTGTTTTATGGCGGCAACGTAGCTAGCCATATCTAAATCGCTCGGCTTTGTTAAAAGCTTAACCGCGGTTAAAACCTCTTCTCCGCCCAACCGTAAAATTTCGGCTTCGGTTGCGGAGGTATCCTCTAAAAGGTCGTGAAAAAGCGCGGCTATTACGTAATTTGCCCCATAGCCGCGGCTAGCAAGTTCTTTAGCGACAGCCTCCGGATGAATAATATACGGTTCGCCGCCCCGCCGCGTTTGCCCTTCATGCATTTTTTTTGCGTATTCGTGCGCGAGTTTTATTCGCTCGATTTGTTCATTAGTCATAGCCGTAGTCATAGTCTATCGCCCTCTTTATTCGATTATAACTTAACCAAGCATAAAAGTCAAACCGTTTTAAACTGCAAAAACAAGTTATAACCCACTACAAGCAAAGTTATCCACAAAAACGGGGTAAGTTATCCACAAAAGCGGCGTTTTCGGTGGATAACTCGCGCGCAAAATAAAAAAGTGCGGCTATAGGCGCGCTATCGAGCACGTTAAAAATTAAGTTATCCACAGCGCTAAGTGGAAAACCCGTTTTGAGTTAAAAAAATTAAGCAACCAAAAAAAATAGTTCGTGCCAACTCTTCTTGATATTGCTCGGAAAGCAAAAGTTTTTCGTCGTATTCGTTAGATAAAAATCCGCACTCTATAAGGCACGAGGGGCAATCGGCTTGCTTTAAAACAAAATAGTCGCCAAAAAGCGCTTTAAATTCGCGCGTGGATTTAGGCATGGCGTTAAGCTCGCTTTGCAAAATTTCGGCTAGTTTTTTGCCTTTTTCGTCGTAAAAAAAGGCTTGCGCGCCCCGCCTGGCGCTATCCGAAAAAAAGTTTTGGTGTATAGAAATAAATAAGTCGGGGTGCGCTTTCTTAATAATTTCGGCACGTTTTTGCATATCGCGTTTTTTATAACCGCGCCCTAAAAAACCGTAAAGCCCACCCGAATTATCACGGGTAAGCACTACGGTAAAACCCGCGTTTTTAAAGGCAAATTCTAGCTTTTTGGTTATTGCCAAATTAATTTCGCTTTCTATCGCGCCGTAACGCTTGCCGCTAACGCCGCCGTCTGCCCCGCCGTGCCCCGCGTCTAAAACCACGCAAAAAGGCGATTTAGGCGAGCTTTGGGCGGTTTTGGAGGCGCACCCGCCAAGCGGAAAAATTGCAATCGCCGCGAAAATGGCGCAAATAGCGCAAACGGTGCAAGCAACGCAAGTAGTGCGTTTTATACGAGGAGCGAACGTTTTAATAATAAAAAAATTCATTTAGCAAAAATCGCTAATCGCGAAAAATAGTGTTTTTTAATATTTTATTGCGATTTTACGGCTAAAATTACTCAACGCAAAAATAAAAGACTTAAATTTTAAATTTGCTTTTACAAAACTTTAACGAAATTTAAACGTTGTGTTATAATTTATACGTTATTATGTTAAGGCAAAAGCTTAATGCAAAAACAAACCAAAGCGTATTAAGCGCCGAGCGGTAAACCTCAAGGCGCGAAAGCACAAAAAAAATCGGAGTTTTATGATTAAAATTTTAATTGCGGAAGACGATTTAGACTTAAACAGACTAGTAAGCTACGCGTTACGCGGCGCGGGTTACGAAGTGACCTCGTGCGAAGACGGAGCAGCCGCGCTTGAAAAAACAGAAAGCGGCAAATACGACTTATTGCTTACCGATATTATGATGCCTCGGCTAGACGGTTTCGCGCTCGCCGAAAGCGTGCGCGCCGCCGACAAAAACATGCCTATAATATTTATGACAGCTAAAGACGATAAGCCTTCTAAAATGCTGGGCTACGGCATAGGAATAGACGAATACGTAACCAAGCCGTTCGATATAGACGTGCTGCTTATGACGATAAAGGCAATACTTCGCCGCGCTAAAATTCAAGCCGACAAAGAGCTGATAATAGGCAATTTCACCATGAACAGCGAAGAGCGCGCGGCGTTTATAAACGGCGACGAAATACCGCTCACCGTGCGCGAGTTCGATATATTGTTCAAGCTGCTATCCTACCCCAAAAAAACGTTTACGCGCTCGGCGCTTATGGACGAGTTTTGGGATTTCGACAGTTCCGCCACCAGCCGCACCGTAGACGTATACATGGCTAAACTGCGCGAAAAGACCACCCGATGCGACGGGTTCGAGATAGTTACCGTGCATGGGTTCGGATATAAGGCGGTGTTAAAATGAAAAACAAAAAGGCTAAAGGCGCAAGCTTCAGCTTTTTAGGCGCGCTATTATTTTTTATCGTAATAGCGTTCATAATACAAATTGCCGTGCTCGTATACGAATACATTCGCACCCGAACCGACAACAAAGCTCTAATCGCCGTGCTGATACTTATAGTTATATTCGTTTTGTCGGCGTTCTGCGTTATTTTCGATTTGATTAGGCGAAAAATAACCGTGCAAGCCCCAACCGAAAAAATTTTGGAGGCAACGCAAAAAATTGCCGAGGGCGATTTTAATACGCGCCTTGAAATTACCCACGAATATTCAAAATATAATCAATACGATTTAATTATGGAAAACCTCAACCTAATGGCGGCGGAACTTGGCAAAAACGAGGTTTTAAAAATGGATTTTATATCTAACTTATCGCACGAAATTAAAACGCCGCTCGCCGTTATTCAAAACAGCGCGGAGCTTTTGCAAAACGAAAACCCAGGCGGCGAAAATTTAAGCAAAGAAGAGCGCGACCGCGCAACTAAATCGCTTATTACCGCGTGCAAGCGCGTAACTAACCTCATTAGCAATATTTTAAAACTCAATAAGCTGGAAAATCAACAACTGCAAGAAAAAAAGGAGCGCTTTAACTTAACCGAGGCTTTGGCTGAATGCGTGCTGCAATACGAAAACGCCATAGAAAATAAGGGGTTAGAGTTAGAATGCGACTTCGAAGACGTTACCGCGGTTTCGTCTAAGTCGCTTTTAGATATTGTGTGGAGCAATTTGATTTCTAACGCCGTTAAGTTTACCGAACGAGGCGGAAAAATTACAGTTACGCTTAAAAAGGCGGGCGAAAACGCAAAAATCACCGTTGATGATACCGGTGCGGGAATGACGCCCGAAACAGGCTCGCGCATTTTTGAAAAGTTTTATCAGGCGGACGGCTCTCATAAGCAAGAGGGCAACGGCTTGGGGTTGGCGCTCGTAAAGCGGGTTATCGATATTTTGGGCGGCGAAATTTCGGTTCATAGCGAGCTTGGCAGCGGCACCGTTTTTACAATAACGCTTAAAGGCGTAAAATGCGAGCTTATATAATAAAAAGCGAGCTTATATAAGCAATTTTGCAATAAGGTTATAATAAACCGAACTCAGCATTAGAAAAAGTACGCAAAACGCAGTTAATAAAAAGGAATATAAAAATGAAAAACGAAAAATTCGATTACACTTATTACGCGCCCACCGAAGAGGAGCGCAAAGAAATATCGGCTATAAAACGGCAATATATGCCCGCGCAAAAAAATCAAAGCAAGCTAGAACGCTTAAAGCGGCTAGACTCTCACGTTAAAAACAAAGCGACATCGCTTTCGCTTTGCTTAGGGATAGCCGGGTGTTTGATTTTCGGGCTGGGGCTTACTATAATTTTAGAGTGGGCGGTAGGCATAACTCTTATACTGCTGGGCGTTATAACGGGCGCGGTAGGCTGCGTCGCGATGGCTCTGGCATACCCGATTTATAAGCTAGCGCTAAACTTAGGCAAAAAGAAATACGGCGCAGAAATTTTGCGCCTTTCTAACGAGCTTTTGGGCGACGCCGCCGCCACAAACGACTAAAATAAACTTGCTAAACAAAAAACAATTAATTACTACTTGCTAAACAAAACCCCGCCGAAAGTGCCGTTAATCGACCTATAGGCGGGGTTTTTAATTATTCGTTATAAAAAACTAATTAAAATACATAACGTAATCACACCTAAAGTTTGCAAAATAATCCCAAGCGATTCCTAAAAATCCGGGAGCGCCACACTGCAATTCGTAAACGAAAACTATTTCGATTTTCTTTAACGTTTTATCGAAATCTATTTGCTCCATCGAAAGAAATTCGATATATTGACCTTTTTCAACGCCGCTTAAACAATTAACTCGCTTAATTTGGGTTTGAGTATCGTCCGAATAAGTAATTCGTATCCAATAAGCACCCTTGCCCACTTGTGATGTTATATTCGTTCCGTAAACGCCAGTGACCCTGTCGTTGGTTACAAAATACCAACTTATTTCCTTAGATAAAGGCAAGTTGCTTGTATCTTGCAATAAATTAAATCTGATAGAAAAAACGTCGTTATCGATAACCTCAAACTTATCTTGCGTTTTTTCCATTCCGTAAAAGTTAAGCGTTCCGAGCTCCCACTTTTCGTGCCTATCCAATGTGGATTGATCCGTATTGATTTTTTCAGGATTATAATTGTTGCCGTCAAGAATGCTTACCCTCTTTAGGCTTTCGGTAATTTTCGCTCCCCAAGAGCCACTGTCATACTCACCAATTGCTCCGCTTTCGCCGCTTCCACCCGCTTCGGAGGAATTATCTTTTAATTTGAATTGATTGCACAATTCCGAGTAACTGTTACCGCTTAGCTCAATAAATTTATTTTTAAGCTCGTCTGCGCGGGTTTTTTCGCTTTCGGGCAACAATTCCCATATTCCTAGCAAAGAATTTTCACCTACTATTCCGCAAAGCGCGGCGTATTCTAAGCTTTGATTGAACGATTCTTCCCACGCGGCTTGTTTATCGCGGAAATTATCTTTGTTTAACCCTACGAGCGCCCCGCCTACTTGCCTAACGGTCGTGTTAGCCTTAATGTTTTCACTATTGAAAACGCTATCGTACGAAACTCCTGCCTCTGCGTTTATCGACGAGCCCAAAAACTTAATATGAGCGTTTACCGCGGCTTGAACCTCGCTAGACGCCGACGCACTTTCTGAAGAATAGGTTGAACTTATTTCTACTCTGCCGCCCATAACTGCCTCTTTTATCATGTGCGTGCCGTATTTATCGAACAACGATTCGGCGTTCATTCCCGATAAATCCCTTTTAAAATCGTCAGATAAAAACTCGCGGATTTTTGCAACCGAATCGGTCATATATATATTGAACGAACTAACGTAGCGAATTTCCTTATAAAAATACCAATAAGATTTTGCTGAATTGCTCCCGTTAAAATCCGCCTTAAGCCCGCCGGAAAAAACTTTGCCGGCGTTACCGTAAAGATTGAAATACGTTGAATATTTACTATAAACTTCTTCCATCGTAGAAGCCTCTATTTGATAAGCGTCAGCTTTATTCGATTTATTCATTCTTAGTTGAGCATTTTCGATTTTACTCATATCTAATATAGGCGCACTGAAATTTATTGTGTCTTTATCCATATAGGCGTCGTTTATAACGTCGTAGCCGTAACCTAAATAAGACGATTCGACGTTAATATCTTTAAAATTCTTATACTCGCCCGTTTCCGTACCGTTCATCGACTCGAACTTCGCAAACGCGTTATCAATAATTCCGTTTACGTCGCCCGGCGAAACCCTACACCCCGCCCCGCATAAAACGAGAGCAGCCACCGTTAGCGACAAAAGTCGCTTAAAAAGTTTTTTCATTTGTTTTACCTCCAAAAATTTTGCGATTCCTTTCGCTTTTTGTTTATTATATATCACCTAATATACGATTGTCAAGCAAAAAATCGTATAATATGCGATAATTTTTTCACAAAATAACGTAGAGGTGATAA
>CAYZWD010000062.1:0-5930 GCA_964482115.1 uncultured Acidiphilium sp.
CGCTGGAGCATTCTTCGGTGTGTGCGCTGTCTATCGGAACTCGCCCCGATTGTTTGCCTTTGGAGGTTTTAAAAGCGTTAGAGCAAGCGGCGCAAAAAAAGCCGCTTTTTATAGAGTTGGGTTTGCAAACCTCTAACGAAAAAACGGCGCAAAAAATAAACCGTTGTTATGAAAATCGCGTTTACGAACAAGCGGTTTTAAATTTACATAAAATAGGCGCTAACGTAATAACGCACGTAATTTTAGGGTTGCCCGGCGAAAGCGTGGGAGATATGCTTAATACCGTAAAATACGCTTGCCGCTTTACGGACGGAATTAAACTTCAACTTTTGCATGTTATAAAAAACACTCCGCTTGCCGAAGCTTACTCCCGCGGAGAATTTTCCGCGCTTTCGCTAGAGGAATACGCCGATATACTTTGTAAGGCTTTGGCGGTTATACCTAAAAACGTGGTAATTCACAGGCTCACGGGCGACGCGCCCAAGGTTAATTTAATAGCTCCGCTTTGGTCGGGCGATAAAAAACGCACCCTGAATTATATAAATTCCGAAATTGAAAAGCGCGGAGTTTTTCAAGGTTCGGCTTTGCGCGTTTAGCTGGTTTTTTTGTTTTTTTAGGCGGATGAAAAATTGCGAAAGTGCCGTTAATCGACCTATAGGCGGGTTTTTTATTGCATAATCATGTTTTTTGCCGCAAAAACGGGCGGCTGAAAATTAAAAAGCGTTATAAAATTTTGCAAATCAAGCAAGCTAAAACGCACGAAAAAAGCGTTGCGATTAAAGATATAACGATAGGCGTAAAAAGCCTTTTGTTTTTACAGCGCGAAAAATAAACCGCGGAAACGTAAAACGTCGTTTCAGAAGAGCCGTATATGCAAGCGGCGCAGCGCGAAATATAGCAATCCGCGCCTAGCTCGTCGAAAATATCGCTTAGGGTGGCCAAGCTCGCGCTACCCGAAAAAGGCTTGAGTAAAACCAGCGGGCAAAGCCGTTCGGGCACGCCCAGCGTTTTTAATAAAGGCGAGCAAATTTTAATTAAAAACGCGCTTACTCCGCTTTTTTCAAGCAAGGTAGTCATAGTAAAAATCGCCGCAAGATAAGGGAAAACGGATACAACTAACGGCAGCGCGCTTTTTATGCCGTCGGCAAAACTTTCGTAAACGTTAACCCGCTTTATCGCGCCTAAAATAAACACGAAAATTATAAACGCGGGCAAAATAACGGCGGCGTTCAACGCGATTTTTCCTTAAAAATTCCCGCAAGCGAACCTAGCGGTTTTGTTTTGCGCGGCTTAAAAACCAAAGCGAGCGTTACTCCTAAAACGGTTGAAGCCGCCGTGCATAAAGCGGACGGCAAAATAATGGAGGCGGGGTTTTCAGCCCCCTTAGCCGCCATAAGCGCCATAACGGAGGCGGGCAAAATCTGAATAGAGGTGGCGGCTATAATCAAAAGCAGCCGCGCGCCGAAATAATTGTTTTCGCGCTCCAATAAAAAGCAAGCTTCAACGCCGTAGGGCGTTGCTAGCCCGCTCATGCCTAGCGCGTTAGCTGCTAAGTTAAGCGAAATAAGCTCCGCGGTTTTTTTGCTCGTTTTGCCGAAGAGCTTGTTAACGGCGGGCGTAAGTTTAGCCGCAAGCTTTTGGGTTAATCCGGCGCGTTCCGCCACCTTAAAAACTCCTAGCCAAAGCGCGTAAACGCTTAAAAGCTCGCAAGATAAAACTATTGCTTTGTTTATTGCGCCCAGCATAACGTTAAGCGCGTCGTTTGGCGCAAAAACGGCGGTAAGGGCAAGCGAAAGTGTGCAAAATATCAAAAAAATCGCGTTCATGCTAAAAGAATATGCTTTTAATTCGCGCCGTATGATTGATTACGTTTTACAAAAACGATATTTTTTAGTATAATAAAGAAGTGTATAAATAAAACTAGCCGCCGAGGCAAGATTTTTCGCGCGCGAGCGCTTTTGGTTTTTTTATAAAAATTTAAAGGCGCCGCTTTAAAAGTTCTAACTTAAACGGTTTAAAATTTTTAAGTGCCGTTTTTTTAACGCGAATTTTATTTTCTCGGAAGCAAAGAGGAGGCTAAACATGCAAAACGCAAGCAAAAAATATTATATAACCACGGCTATAGCGTACACGTCGTCGAAACCGCATATAGGCAACACTTACGAGGCGATTTTAACCGACGCTATGGCTCGTTTTAAACGTGCGCAAGGCTACGACGTATTCTTTCAAACCGGAACGGACGAGCACGGGCAAAAAATCGAAGAAAAAGCCGCCGCGGCGGGCAAAAATCCTAAGCAATACGTAGACGAAGTTTCTTCGGTTATTAAAGATATTTGGAAAAAAATGAACGTTTCTTACGATAAGTTTATCCGCACTACGGACGAATCGCACGTTAAGCAAGTTCAAAAAATATTTAAAAAATTCTACGAGCAAGGCGATATTTACAAAGGTTCTTACGAGGGTTGGTATTGCACCCCTTGCGAATCGTTCTGGACGGAAAGCCAACTTATAGACGGCAAATGCCCGGACTGCGGGCGCGAGGTTAAAAAAGCGCACGAAGAAGCGTACTTTTTTAAAACGAGCAAATACGCCCCCGCTTTAATCGATTATATCAATACGCACCCGGAGTTTATTACTCCCGTTTCCCGCCGAAACGAGATGATGAATAATTTCTTATTGCCCGGACTTCAAGATTTATGCGTTTCGCGCACGTCGTTTAAGTGGGGCATACCCGTCGATTTTGACGATAAGCACGTGGTTTACGTTTGGCTAGACGCGTTAACCAACTACATCACGGGGCTCGGCTACGATTTAGACGGCGCCGGCGATAGTAAATTTAACGAATATTGGCCGGCGGATATGCACGTTATAGGTAAGGATATAATAAGATTTCACACCATATATTGGCCCATATTTTTAATGGCGCTCGGGTTGCCTTTACCTAAACGCGTTTTCGGGCATCCGTGGCTTTTAAGCAGCGGGGATAAAATGTCTAAGTCGAAGGGCAACGTTCTATACGCCGACGACTTAGCCGACGTTTTCGGTGTAGATGCGGTTAGATATTACGTGCTTTCGAGCATGCCGTTCGATAACGACGGGCTTATTTCGTGGCAGCTTATGGCTGATAAAATAAACGCGGAGCTTGCTAACGTTTACGGCAATTTGGTTAAACGCACGGTAGCAATGTGCAATAAATATTTCGGCGGCACGGTGAGCCGCGGCGAAAGCTTTAACGAAGTTATCGACGGCGAGCTTATTTCGCTCGCTAAGTCTACGTACGGCAAGGTTAGCGCGCTTATGGAAGAATGCCGCGTTAGCGACGCTTTAGGCGAAATTTTCACCTTACTCCGCCGCGCGAACAAATATATCGACCAAACCGAGCCTTGGGTGCTGGCTAAGTCGGAGGAAAATTTACCTAAGCTTAAAACCGTGCTTTACAACTTGGTCGAAACGCTTTGTATCGCCGCAACTTTGCTTGCTCCGTTCATTCCGCAAACGAGCGAAAAGGTTTTAGCTCAACTAAACGCCCCCGCACGCGATTTTGCAAGCCTTAACGAATTCGGGCTTTATCCTAACGGCAATAAGGTGGTTGAAACTCCCGAAACGCTGTTCGAACGTTTCGATTTAAACGAGGTTAACGCTTTAGCCGCTTCTTATGCCGAAAAATACGCCGAAAAGGGCGCTAAAGCCGATAGCGGCGCAGAAAAAGGAACGAAAAATGACGCAGAAAAAGTCGCCGAGAAGAATGCGAAACCCGCAAAAATCATAGAAAAAGCCGAGGATAAAGAAAAATCGGAAGGGGACGCTACGCAAATCGGAATAGAAGATTTTGCAAAAATAAGCTTAAAAACAGCGCTCGTTACCGCGTGCGAAAAGGTTGAAAAGAGCAAAAAACTGTTAAAACTCACCTTAAAAATCGGCGACGAGGTTCGCACCGTCGCAAGCGGAATAGCGCAGTATTATACGCCCGAAGAATTAGTCGGCAAAAAGGTCGTAGTGGTTTATAACCTAAAGCCCGCCACGCTTTGCGGCGTGGTAAGTTGCGGCATGGTGCTTTGCGCCGAAAAGGACGGCGTAGTCACGCTTATAGAACCCAACGGAGTTATGCCGGACGGGAGCGTGGTCAGATGATAGATACCCACGCCCATTTAACCGATTGCCGTTATCAAGAAAACGGGCAAGGCGGGGGGCAAGCGGTTTTTTCACGCGCGGCGCTTGCGGGCGTAGGCACGGTTATATGCGTAGGGTACGATATGCCGTCGTCGGTTGCGTCGTGCGAGTTGGCGCAAAAAACCGAGGGAATATTTTACGCAGCGGGCGTGCACCCGTCGGACTGCGAAACCTTAGATAACGGTGCTATAGCCGCACTTATCGAACTTTTTAAGGGCGAAAAATGCGTTGGCGTAGGAGAGATAGGAATAGACCTCCATTACGGAAAAGATAATATAAAAGAACAACGGCTTGCGTTTGAAAAACAAATAGTTTTAGCAAGCGAGGCGAACCTTCCGTTTATAGTCCACTCGCGCGAGGCGACTAAAGAGGTAACCGATACGTTGCTTGCTTGCCGCAACCTGATTAATAACGGTTTTTTAATGCATTGTTATTCGGAAAGTAAAGAGGCGGCAAAAACTTATTTAGACCTCGGTGCTTATTTTGCGTTCGGCGGGGTTATCACTTTTAAAAACAGCAAAAAGGACGATATAGTAAGGTATATCCCTAAAGACAGGTTGCTTTTTGAAACCGATTGCCCGTATATGTCGCCCGAACCGCATCGCGGAAAAATTAACGAACCGTCGTACGTTAAGTTGGTTTATCGAAAGGCAGCCGAAATTTTAGGCGGCGATTTTTATAAGCTAGAAGAGCAAGTAGCTTTAAACGCAACGACTTTATTTAAAAAACTAAAAATAAAATCGAACTAAAAAGTCGCAAAGAAAAAATCGGCAACGCCGAAAATCTACTAAGAAAAAAATAAAAAAGCAAAATCGGAGATTAAGCGAGGATAAAATGAAGCTAAGCGAGCTTTTGCAAAAGCATTCGTTCAAATTTAATAAAAGATACGGGCAAAATTTTATAAGCGACTTAAACTTGCTAGATAAAATCGTAGCCGAAAGCGGAATAACCTCTGAAGACTCCGTTTTAGAAATAGGTTGCGGGGCGGGCACGCTTACCAAGCAGCTTTGCAAGCGCGCAAAAAAGGTTTACGGTTACGAAATAGACCGCGAATTGCAACCCGTTTTAGCCGAAAATTTAAGCGGAATAGATAATTGCGAAATAACCTTCCGCGACGTCATGCGTGAAAAAACTTCGGATATAGAGGCGCACGTAGGCGAAAGCTACGTTATAGTTGCAAATTTGCCTTATTACATAACTTCTCCGCTCGTTATGAAGTTCGTCGAGCAGTCCGAAAATTGCCGCGCCATAGTAATAATGGTGCAAAACGAGGTGGCGGATCGCTTCTGCGCTTTGCCCGATACGCCCGAATACGGCGCTATAACCGCGGGCATAAACGTGGTTTGTAATTGCGAAAAACTGTTTTTCGTTCCGCGGGATATGTTTTACCCCCGCCCGAACGTCGATTCGGCGGTCGTTAAAATAACTTTCGATAAGCAAAAGTACGACCTTTGCTCGCGCGAGGTGTATCGCGAAGTGGTTAGGGCGGCTTTTTGTTCGCGCAGAAAAACCTTAGCCAACAACCTCTCTCAGGGTTTAAAAATAAGCAAGGCAGAGGCGGAAAACCTCGTTTTAAGCTGCGGTTTTCAAGAAAAATGCCGCGGCGAAAGTTTATCGGCAGAACAGTTCGTTAAACTTGCCAACGCTTTGAATAAAAGCGGAAAAGGCTAATCGCGTAAAAAACTAAAAAACAAAAATATTTGCGGGCGAGGTCGATTTTTATTGAAATTTTCGCCCCTTAATGTTATACTATATAAAGT
>CAYZWD010000063.1:0-5860 GCA_964482115.1 uncultured Acidiphilium sp.
TGCCTAACATCAGCTTCTCGCTAACGTTAAGCTCCTATGCAGTTGTCAATCTTCATTACGTAACCCGCGGTTACGTTGCTCTCTTTGCGACAGCCTACCCATAATATCACTTTGCCATTTTTAAGTCAAGCAAATTTTTAAGGTTTTTCGATTTTTTTTTAAATTTTTTTTAAAAGCCTTATTTTTCGGCAAAAAATGCCGCTTTTTGCGCGTTAAAAATATTTTTGATTATAAAAATCCGCGCTTTTTGCATTTTTTTGCCAAAGCGCGGAGCATAAAATTAATAAACACGCGTTAAATTTTTTTATCTGCAAATATTATTCTGCAAACAACTAACGTTATTCCGCCAATATTTTTTCAAACTCGCAAGACAGGGTTTCGAATATTTTTATACAAGATTCTTCGTTTTTGGCGTTAACGGAATAGTATATTTTTAGCTTAGGTTCGGTGCCGCTCGGGCGCAAGCAAACGAATCCGCCGCTTTCAAGCTCGTAATACAAACAGTTTATACCGGAATATTCTAAGGGCGAAACGCTGCCGTCTACAAGCGTTCTTTCTCCGCTCAAATAGTCGCGCGTCGCTATAACATTATATATATTTATGCGTTCTAGCTTTTGCGAGCGCATTTTTTGCACCACGGCGTTCATCTGTTCCATAGCGGTAAGCCCCGAATAAGCAACGCTTACGGTTTTATCGTAAACGTAACCCAAACGCTCGTAAATATCGCAAAGCATAGAGTAAACCGACTTGCCCTTAAACGCCAAATAACACGTTAACTCGGCAAAGAGCATGCCGGCGACGACCGCGTCTTTATCGCGGGCGTGAGTGCCGCGCAAATACCCGCAAGATTCTTCGAACCCGAACACGAACGTTTTGCTTTTATCCGCCTCGTATTGCTTAATTTTTTCACCTATAAACTTAAACCCTACGGGGGTTTCGACTAATTCTACGCCGTAACTGTCGCAAATAGCGCGGGCAAGATTGGTCGAAACAAAGCTTTTTACGGCAACCGCGTTTGCGGGCAGTTTGTTTTCGGCTTTCAAACGCATAAGCACGTATTCTAAAAGCAACGCTCCCACCTGATTGCCGCTAAGCCCTATAAATTCGCCCGAGTCGTTTCTTACGGCGACGCCTAGGCGGTCGCAGTCCGGATCGGTGCCGAAAACCACGTCCGCGTTGATTTTATCGGCAAGTTCGATAGCCATTTTAAGCGCCGCCTTATTTTCGGGGTTAGGCACTTCGACCGTGGGAAAATTCCCGTCGTATTCGGTTTGTTCGTTTACCACGGTAACGTCTATGCCCATTTTATCCAAAACTTTGGTTACGGGCACGTAGCCGCTGCCGTTTATGGGCGTGTATACTATTTTTAAACGCTTGCCTTGCTTTTTAACCGCTTTTTTAGAAAGCCCTAGTTTTATTACGGTTTTATAATATCCGCGCTCGAACCGCTTGCTTATATATATGAGGTTGCGCATTTGCGAGGGCGAGTTTACGTCTACCGTTTCGATAGAAAAATAATCGGTTACGGCGTTTATGTTTTTAACGACCACCGCGGTAGCCTCGGGCGACATTTGCGCTCCGTCCTCGCCGTATACCTTATAGCCGTTGTATTCTTTGGGATTGTGGCTTGCGGTTATCATAACGCCCGCAACCGTTTTAAGCTTGCGCACCGCGTAGCTAAGCATAGGTACGGGGCGCGGCTCCGAATACATATAAACTTGAATATTCTCTTTTAAAAGCACGCCCGCCGCGGCCAGCGCGAAAGCTTTAGAGTTGTTGCGCGTATCGTAAGAAATAACCACGCCGCGAAGTTCCGCGCTTTTGCCTAGCGAATGCACGTAGTCCGCTAATCCTTTAGTGGCGCGGCGAACCGTGTAAACGTTCATCATGTTCGTGCCGTAGCCCATAATACCGCGCATTCCCGCCGTGCCGAACGAAAGTTCCGCGCCGAAGCGGTATTCTTTTTCTTGCTCGTTATCTGAAATAGAGTTTAGTTCCTTAATCGCCTCTGCGTTTAAGGTTTTTTCGGACACCCAGTTATCGTATGCGATTTTGTAATCCATTCTTTTTAACTCCTTACTTTGCCGAGCGGTAAAACTTTTGATTATCTCAACCGCCGACATACCAATTATATAATCTAAAGCCCGCTTTGTCAAACGCGATAAAAAACTTTTGCGCATTTATTGCCCCGTAAAACGAAAAATTCACGGAGTTTTCACATAACGCCGCCCGCTTTAGCTTTTTTACCGCTTTATTGCACGCCAAACGGCTAAACGGATAGCCGAACCGATAGCACCGACTAAACGAATAGCGCGCTAAACGGCTAATCCGAAAAATTCGGCGGCGTTTAAATAAAGCACTTTTTTTAACTCGCCGTCGTTAAGACCGAGTTTTTTTAGTCCGTTTGCTATTTCGCTAAAAGCAGCGTAATCGCCGTCGGCGCAAAGCGGCGAATCGCTACCGTAAAAATCGCTGCCCAAACACAAACCTTTTACGCCGAAAAGTTGCAAATATTCGTTTACATGGTTTAAAAACGCTTGTTTTGCGTTTTTGTTTTTTTCACATAAAAAACGACGTACGCCTATAAGCCCGAAAATTCCGCCTTTTTCTAAAAGCAAGCGTATTTGCTCGTTTTTTAAGTTGCGCCGATGCGGAAAAACCGAATAAAGCGCAGAATGCGTGCACAGCGGCTTATCCGCAAGCTCGAAGCCCTCGTAAAAACCGTCTTCGTTTATATGCGCTAAGTCTAGCGCGATTTTACTTCGGTTAAAAAAACGAACGCAAGTTTTACCCGCGGAAGTTAGCCCGCCTTCGCACGCGCAGCCGCTTGCAAAAGCGTTTTTATTGTTCCAACACAGCGACGCGCAAAGCGGCTTTATTAAAGCAATCGCTTTAAAAAGTGCGGCTATAAGTCCGTTATCGGCACTTTCGCTTATATAGCACGCATTTTCGAGCGTGCAAACGCCGCCCGTAATTTCCTTAATGAATTCCGCCCGTTCTATTAAAAAACTAAGCGGTTTTTTGCCGTCGTTATAAACGGCGTAAAGTACGCGTGCGTTTTGTTTTTTTGCCGCGATAACGCATTCTTTTATTTGCTCGTCGGTTTTTCCGCACGTAAATAAATCGTTATGTAAATCTACAAGCATTATTATCCGTTTTTTACTAATACCATATTTTATATATATTCGTCCGCGTTAAAATTTATTATTTTTGCACTCGTTAAAAATTGTTTTTTACGCGCTTTTAACACAGTAATATCCGTTTGTAAAAATAAAAAAGCCCGCCTATAAGCCCGTTAGCGGCACTTTAGGCAAGCTTTTGCACATTCTAAATCGTTTTAAATTATGATAATTGTTAAGATTTTTTCTTTTTAAGCCTTAGCATAAGAAGAATTGAACCGATATACGCATTTTAACAAAAGCAAAATTTAAGAAAAATCAAGCTAAACGAACGCAATAATAGTAGGCGTATTATAAGAGAGTTCAACACCGATTTTACAAATTTGGCTTTGTTAAAACCTTATTGGTTCGGCTCTTTAACGGCTAAACAACGCATAGAATTGAGTATAGCTAAAACCGAAACGCCTACGTCGGCAAACACGGCGAACCACATTAAATACGGCACGCCGATTACGGATAAGATTAAAACCGCAAATTTTACGGCAAGCGCGAACACCACGTTTTGTTTAACTATTCTTAAAGTTTTTTTAGCTATTTTACGAGCAGTTATTAAACTGCCTAAATCGTCGTTCATCAAAACCACGTCGGCTGCCTCAATAGCGCTATCGCTACCCACCCCACCCATGGCCACGCCTACGTCCGCGCGCATGATAACGGGTGCGTCGTTAATTCCGTCGCCGACAAAACACACTCCGCCGTTGGTTTTTTGCATAATTTCTTCGAGCGCGGCAACTTTTTCGTTAGGCAAAAGCCCCGCTATATGTTCATTAACTGCACTTTCGTTTGCTATTGCAGGCGCGTTTTGCTCGCTATCGCCGGTGAGCATATACGTTTTTGCACCCGCCTTTTTAAGCTCGCTTATAGCCGCGCGCGAACCGCTTTTTATTTTATCCGAAACAACTATACAGCCCGCGTAGTTTCCGTTGCAAGCGATATAAACCACACTACCGCCACCCGCGTATTCGCAAAAATCCCTTGTGCCGTTTTCTCTAAGTAATTTAGCGTTGCCGCACAAAAAAGTTTGCTCGTTTTGCGTTGCTACAACCCCCTTGCCTGCAACTTCGTTAATTTCAATTCGTTCAAGCGCGGCAAGCCGCAGGTTGCGCCGCTCCGCCTCGGCAACGATAGCCCTAGCCAAAGGGTGCGAAGAACCGCGCTCTATGCAAGCGGTAAGCTTTAAAAGCTCGTTTTCAGCTTCGATATCGGCGTTTTTCCGCTCTAAACCGATATTTTCAGCCCCAACGCCCGCGTTTTGCACGCCCGCCGGTATAATTTTACTTACAGAAAATTTACCCTCCGTTATAGTGCCGGTTTTATCAAAAACGAAAGCGTTAACCTTGTTTAGCGCCTCGAAAGTGCCGCCGCCCTTAACCAAAATTCCGTTTTTAGAAGCGCTGCCTATTCCGCCGAAAAAACCTAGCGGAACGCTTATTACCAGCGCGCACGGGCAACTTATTACCAGTAGCGAAAGGGCTTTAAACACCCATTCTCCCCAATTGCCCGTGATAAGCGACGGAATAATCGCAAGCAATAACGCTACGCCGCACACCGCGGGGGTGTAATACCGCGAAAACTTGGTTATAAAATTTTCTGCTTTAGCCTTGCGCATAGAGGCGTTTTCAACCATATCGAGTATGCGCGAAACGGTAGAATTGCTAAATTCTTTGGTCGTTTTTATATAAAGCACGCCGTTTTCGCTTATGCTGCCGCTTAAAACTTCGCTTCCGCAAGAAACGAACCTAGGCACGCTTTCGCCCGTGAGCGCGGCTACGTTTAAGTTCGCCTCACCTCTTACGACTACGCCGTCGATCGCGATTCGCCCACCCGCGCGCACTATTACGGTTTCGCCTATATCAACCTCGTCGGGCAAAACGGTTAGCTCTACGCCGTCGCGCAAAACGGTTGCCTCGTCCGGCGCGATAGACATAAGCTCCTTAACCCCCTCTCTCGATTTACCCACGGCGTAGCTTTGAAACAGCTCGCCCGTTTGATAAAACAGCATAACGGCAACAGCCTCTAAATATTCACCGATTATAAACGCACCTATCGTGGCGACGCACATTAAGAAGTTTTCGTCTAGAAGCTTACCGCGCAAAACGTTCGTAACGGCGCGATACAATACGTCGTATCCGATTAGCGCGTAAACCGCAAGATATAGCGCAAGTTTAACCCAAAACTCCGCGTTGGTTACGTTTATTATTACAGTCACCGCGAAAAGCGCCGCCGCACCGACGACTATTCTAACGAGCCGTTTTTGTAGCTCCGTTAACATTTTTTTAGATTTTTCCATATCGTTAAATTCGTTTCACCCTGGCTATTTATAAGTTCGATTTATATTGCAAATATTGCGTATTATTGCAAACGTTGCTTTTTATTATTGCGTTTAATTTTTACTTGGGGCTTTGCTCGCTTACAGCCCGACCGCTACTATATCGGGGTCAAAGTCGTGCATGGTTTGCTTGATTTGCGCAAAAACGGCGTCCTTTTTAGTTTCGTCGTAATCGAGCAAAATTTTTTGGAATATAAAATTAACGCGTATTTCGTTAACGCCGTCTATAGCGGCAAGTTTGCGCTCTAACTTAGCGGCGCAATCGGCACAGTCTAAATTTTTAAGCTTAAAAGCCTTGTTCATAATTTTTTCTCCTTTTTATCTTTTCGTTATTAATTGTTAAACTTTTTAT
>CAYZWD010000064.1:0-1652 GCA_964482115.1 uncultured Acidiphilium sp.
TCTCACGATACTGCCAGCGCGTTCGAGGCGGTAGAGTCCGAGCCGGACGCGGTTATCGTTTCTAGCGGCACGTGGTCGCTCGTCGGGGTAAAGCTGCCCGAGCCCGTAATTAACGCGGCGGCTAAAAAATATAACTTCGCGTGCGAGGGCGGCGTCGGTTATATCAGATTTTTAAAGAATATTACGGGCATGTGGATAAACGTTCGCTTGCACGAAGAATTTAAAAAGTCGTTCGACGAAATGACGGCTTTGGCAAAGCAAAGCTCGTTCGACGGAATTTTCGACGTGAACGACCAAACTTTTACCGCACCCGATTGCATGAATAAAGCCATAACCGAATATTTCGTTTCGCGCGGGCAGCAAGCGCCTTGTTCGGACGGCGATTTTTACCGCGCGGCGTACCGTTCTTTAGCCCATTGCTACGGCGAAACCGTAAAGCAAATAGAGGAGGCGACCGGCAAGCCCTATAACAAAATATATATAGTGGGCGGCGGCGCTAAAAATAAATTCTTAAACGATTTAACGGCGGAACTTACGGGTAAGCAAGTTATCGCTATGCCCATAGAGGCAACTTCGCTGGGCAATTTAATGCTCCAAAAAAAAGCGGATAAGTAATGATAAAACAGCCGAAAAAAACCGCCGAAAAAAACGGTTCGGCAAAGCAATTTTACGAAATAATATAAAAACAAATATAAAAATAAAGGAATAATTGCGCCACGCGATAAAGAAATAATTGCGCCGCGCGCAAGGGAGATAAAAATTATGAAAAACATACTAGAAAGCAAATTTTTAAAGCAATTTACTTCAACTTGCTCTAACATGTACCGCCTCGGGTGGGACGAGCGTAACGGCGGTAATGTTTCGCTTATGCTAGACGAAGACGAGGTTAAAGACTATTTAGATTTAAATGCCGTTATTCGTGAAATTCCCATAAGCTTCGACGCTACCGAATTGGTTGGCAAAATATTTTTAGTTACCGGTACGGGCAAATATTTTAAAAACGTAGAAGGCGACCCCGAAACTAACTTGGGTATTATAAGAATAGGTAAAAGCGGCAACGTCGCCGAACTTTTGTGGGGATATAAAGACGGCGGAAGATTTACCAGCGAATTGCCCGCGCACCTTATTAGTCATATCGTAAGGCTTAAACAAAACCCCGCAAACCGCGTTATTATGCACTGCCACCCCAACAATTTAGTTGCCATGACGTTCGTTCACTCGCTTGACGAAAAAGCCTTTACCAAAACTATTTGGCGCATGGAAACCGAGTGCATGGTAGTGTTCCCGGACGGCATAGGCGTTTTACCTTGGATGCTTTGCGGCACTAACGAAATAGGCGAAGCTACCGCCGCAAAAATGAACGATTTCCGCCTTATCGTATGGGCGCATCACGGTATTTACGGCGCCGGCACGGATTTAGACGAAGCTTTCGGTCTTATCGAAACCGCAGAAAAAGCCGCAGATATGTATCTTAAGGTTGCCCACCTCGATATTAAAAACGTTATTACGGACGAAAACCTTAAAGAAATCGCAAAAGCGTTCGGCGTTCAGTATAAAGAAGGCTGGCTCGATTGCTAATAGCTTTTAAAAGAAAAAATTAAAAATAACCGCGGAGAGAACGACGACTCTTCGCGGTTTTCGTTTTAAATAAT
>CAYZWD010000064.1:1752-5761 GCA_964482115.1 uncultured Acidiphilium sp.
TTAAAAATAACCGCGGAGAGAACGACGACTCTTCGCGGTTTTCGTTTTAAATAATATTAAAAAGCAAACTTATAAATAAAAAGTCAGAAGTTGCCCGAAAGGGTTAAAAATTGCCCGAAACTATTAAATTCGCGCCGTTTTTAACGCTGACTTTTTCGCCGACGGCGCTTGCGCAAAGCGGGCAACCGCATTGTCCGAAATATTTTTTTCTAGCTCGCGTAAAACTAAGCCGCCTACTACGCCGCCGCCTATAACTATTACGTCGAACGTCTTTTTCTCTTTATTTTTCGTTTATTTAAAAGGTTTATTTTAACGAACTATTATAAAAGATACGCTAGCTTTATAAAAGATAAGCAAGTTTTTCGTTAAGTTTGCGGTAATCGTCTATTTCTACATAGTCGATTTTTCCAAGCCGAATATGCGAATCGCCGCCGCCGTCGCCGAAGTCGTCGCCTATAAACAAAATCTCGTCTTTTTCGTAGCCGTTTCGTTTGGCGTAGCGCATAACCGCGTCGTATTTATTATATTTTTTTTCTGAAAAATCGAAAGAAGAAGAGCCGCCTATATACACGGTGTAATCTTTAAAAATTTCGCAAACTTCGGGGTATAAAACTTTGCGTTTAGCGCGGGTAGGGTCGAAGGTCAGCTTGTCTGAAATATCGGCAGCCGTGCCGAGTAGCGGAAAAGTCACCATACCCGTCGAATGAAACTCTATAGGTTCGCCTTTATATTGCGTATACCCGTATTTTTCGCGCAGATATTGCACGTTTTTTATGAAAAACTTTTTATCGGGGTGCGAAACGTCCTCGCGCACTATTTTAAATTCGCCGTTTATTGTTTTGCCCTCTTGCATGCCGTAATTGCCTATAATATCTATAGGGTATCCGTTCATTTGCGCGTAAATTCTAGGCGCGTTGCCCGCGCCAACCATAACTAGTGCGTATTTGCGTTTTAGTTCGTCTAATAAAAGAGCGTTGTTTTTTTCTAACTTAGAGCGGTGTTGTGTAAGCGTTCCGTCTAAATCGAAACACAAAAGCTTTTTCATGCGGTTGCTCCTTCGTATAATTTTCTTGACCGTTTGAGTGCTTGCCTCCATTTTCGGTTTTTAAAGGCGGGGTAGCGGCTCTTTTTGTTTTTTTTACGTGAATAAGTATATCAAAAGCCGCGTTTTATGGCAAGCGTTTTGGTTTAGCGGCTCGCCATTCGGGCTTTTTTTGCTTATATTTTACTTTTTTCGCCAAAGAAAACGAAAAAGAAAAAAATTTTTTAAAAATTTTTAAAAACGGCGTTAAAACGCTTTACATAAAAATTTTTATGAGCTATAATTAGCGTGTAATTTGAAGTTAGCGCTTGCGTTACTTCAGTTTTAAGAAGCTCATCATTTTCCCCCTTATCATATATTTTTTACAAAAAGCAATTCGCATCGAGTGCGGGTTGCTTTTTGTATTACGAGAAGCTTTTATCGCGGGGGAATCGTCGAGTGATTTCTCGCAAGTAAAAATTACGACTAAACCGTTATTTTTTGGTGTTTTTATGGCAAACGAACTTAAAAAACTTAATTTAAAGCTTAACGGCGCGTTCGATTTCGAATACTCTTACAGCGGTGCGGATAACGTAGTCCGTAGCGATTACGCATTACACTTGCACGATAAAATCGAAATTATAATACTGCTTAGCGGGTGCGTTAATTTTATGGTAGAGGGCGAAATTTACACGCTTACCCCTTACGACGCTTTGGTTATCAAGCCCAACGTTTTGCACCATTGCGTGGGTAATCCGGGCGAACCTTTCGAGTTTTTGTGCGGTTGGTTAAGCTTTGGATCCGACGTTTTTTTGCCGCTAAACGGGCTTAATTCGCCGCTCGTTAGGCAAACGGACGAGGGCGAGCTTGCTAGTTTGCGTGAGTGTTGCCGTTATTTTTGTAGCGAAAACTCCGCTAAAAACGACTTGGAATTTTTTTCTTTCGTGGTAAGAACGCTTGCAATTCTCGGTAAGGGCGAGGCGGCGCGAGCAAGCTCGGGCGAAAAGTTTTTTACGGGTGAAAACGCCATTTTATCTAAAATTTTAAAAGATATTAACCTAAACTTTGCCGAAATATCCACGGCTAAACAGATTGCGGAAAGGCATTTTATATCGCTTTCAACGTTAAACCGATTGTTTATAAAGTCGTTGCGTTCGTCGCCCGGGGCGTATTTAAGGGCGATAAAGCTGGCGGCTGCAAAAAATTATTTGCTTAGCGGCGCGGATATTTCGGAGGCTGCCGAAAAGGCGGGGTATTTTAGCGAATCTAATTTTATTCGCAGTTTTAAAGCGGCGTTCGGTTATACCCCCGGCGAATATAAAAAGAATTACGAGCGCGTATAAAAAGCGCCAATAAAGAATATAAACGCAAAAGCGAAAATAAAAAGCGCGAATAGAGAATATAAACGCAAAAACGAAAATAAAAAACGCGGAAATGGCTAACGGTCAACTTTCGCGTTTTTATTTACATTTTTAGTTTTATAGTTTGTTATTTTAGGTTGCTTTTACGCGTTCTTTTTGCGTTCGCCCAGGCATTTAAGCGAGTAAAAGGCTAAAAACGCCGCTATAACGCAGCTGAGAACTGCAAAAATTTGTTGTGCGTAAATATTACGACCTAAAACTACGTTCCCGTTTGCTTGAATCGCGTTTAAAATCGGGGTAAGAATTAAAGTCGTTACCAAAAAGCCTACCACGCCCGAAACGCTTTGGTTAAGCGCGAACGCGTGCGTGCAATGCTCGGCGGGTATATAATCGTAAATAACGTTAATACAGGCGGTGCTAGTTCCCGCGCCTACGATGGTGTAGCATAGGTAAAAAACGGGGTATAAAAATTTACCGTTAGCGGCGGTTGTGAAGGCGTAAACGCCAAAGCCCGCAGCGCCTATCGCAAAGCACAGCGCAAGCAGTTTATTAAACCCTTTTTTGTCGGCAAAGCGCCCCATCGGAACTGAAACCGCAGCCCTTATAATATTGCAAGCGGAAACTATCGTGGTGGTTAGCGTTAGCGGAAATCCTAGTTCGTTATTGCAATAAGTGCCCATAAACGAAGTTACCGCGTAGTTTGCAGTAGCCCATAACGAAAAAATAAAAATGATTTTCCACATGCGTTTGTCCGCAAGCAAAACTTTAACGGTTTTAATAAACGACTCGCCGTTTTGGTTTTCTGTTGAAACGGGCGTTTCGTTCCGCTTGGTTAAAATCAAAACGAGCGTGTGCGAAAAGGTTATTACCGCAAGTATTACCGCGCCGCAAACGAACGCCGCTTTTTGGTTGTTTACCCCTTCGAAATAGTCGAACGCGGCGGATAACGCGTAAGTAAATATTATTCCGCCGAACAGCGAAACTATTTCTTTTACCGCAGTAAAAACCCCGCGTTTTTCGTTGCGTATCATGCTCATATACCAGTTTATTTTAGGCGCAACCACTAAGTTGTGCATTATTTGCGCGGCGAGCAAAGCCGCAACCAACAGCACGCATTTAACCTCGCCCGAAAAACCCGCAAGCGGCAACAGATAAGCCGAAGTAAACAGCGTTTGGCTTATAAAATGCCCCGCGGTTACTTGGGTTTTCACCCTAGACGTGCGGAAAAACAAAATTGATAAAACCTGAAACCCGCACCCTAGCGAAACGAACGCGGAAATAATTCCCGTCGCCCCGTCGGATAGCCCTACGGCTCCGGTTATTTTGGCAAGATAGGTGTTCGCTACCGAAAGCGCAACGAAATATTCCAGCATCGCCTCTATTATATAAAGAGCTGAGCATTCACCGAATAATTTTTGCTTAGGCGCGTTTTTTTGGTCTAACGCCGCGTTTTGCATAAAACAGCCTCCTTAACGTACGGAAAAATTTTATAATTTTTTTAATTTTACCCGCGCGTTTTTACCTTTTTTATATCCGTTTATTCGTATAAGCACTGTACGCGCGATATTATATCACTATAAATTATATATTGCAAGCCTAAAAATATCAAAAAATATTCATTTTGCGT
>CAYZWD010000065.1:0-5741 GCA_964482115.1 uncultured Acidiphilium sp.
CTATTGCTCCCGCCTCGGTTTTAGAGGTTAAAAACGTTTTCACAACCGCGTTTTACGGCGAAAGCGTTTCAAACGATATTGCCGCCGCCGCTTCGCTTTTAAACGAAAAAACGCTTGATAGCGAAGTCGAAATCAGCAAAAAACGCTTTGAAAAGCTGTTTGCGGTTAGAAAAGTCGAAACCGCCGATAGCACATTTAACGCGTTCGTTAACGGCTTTTTGCCTTTAGAATTAGATTGGGTTAGCTCGCTAGACCGCGGTTGGCCCACCGGCATGCGCGGCGTGCGCGACGCTTCTAACGACTTCGAAGGTTTTATCGATTACGACAAAGCGGCTTGCCGCGCGGTTATCGCTAATATTTTTTCTAAACAGCGCTCGGACGGTTGGTATCCGCGCCAAGTGCCGTTCGGCAAAAGCGAGAAGTTCGATTTGCGCGCGTTTGTAGATAGCGCTTGCTTCTTTACGGAGTTCGTTTACGATTATATCGCCGCAACCGACGATTATTCTATTTTAAGCGAGAATTTTGCTTATTACGACTCGCCCGAAACGTTAGAAAGCGGGTTAGAACACCTTAAAAAGGGCGTTGAATATTTAACCAAACCCGAAAATTTAGGCGAACACGGCATAGTAAAAATGCAAGGCGGCGATTGGCTCGATTGCTTAAGCGGCGCGGGCATAAAGGGCAGGGGCGAAACGGTTATGGTTTCGTGTCAGCTGGTTATGAGCCTTAAATATCTAGCCGAAATTTTTGCTGTTTCGGGCAAGGACGGCAGCTCTTATTTAGCTCAAGCCGAAGAACTTAAACGCCGCATTAACGAAGTTGCCTATAACGAAAGCGGTTTTTACGACGGCGTTTTTGCAGACGACGGCAACCGCTTGTTTTCCGAATGCGACCCTGACGGCGAAAAGCGCGTTTACGCACCAACTAACAGCTACGCTATAATCAGCGGTGTGGCTGAAGGTAAGCAGCAAGTCGTTATAAATCACTTAGAAACGCTAAAAACCAAAAACGGTTATAAATTGTTTTCAACCCCGTTCGGCGTTAAACCCATAGGCGGCATAGGCAAAATGGGTACGGGCGATTTCCAACCGTATTTTGCCGAAAACGCAAGCGTATATAACCATGGCTCACAACTTTTCTATGCGCGCGCGTTGGCTTGCGCCGGCGAGCACGAAAAACTTTACGACGCGTTAAACTTCGCAATGCCGTTTAACTCGAACTGCCATGCCGAAGAAGATATTTGTTGCGCGCCTTACGCCGTAACGAACTGCTATCATTTAGTTCCGTCGTTCTACGGCAGAACGGGCGGTTCGTTCTTGACGGGTAGCGTTGCTATGATCGAGCGCGCCGTTTATAACTGGACGTTCGGCGTTAACTTTACTTTAACCGATATGCTTATTAAACCGTGCGTTCCTAAGGCGTACGCTAACGCTAGCGTAAGGCTTAACTACGGCGATAAACCTGTAAATTTAAGCTATAACGGTTACGGCACGCAGATAGTAAGCGCAACTTTGTGCGGCGAATCTTTAACCGTAACGGACGGCGCGGTAGTTATAGATAAAAAGCGCTTAAGCGGGCTTAAAGTAATTGAAATTAAACTAAACATGGCTAAAACCCTTTAAAAAATTAAAAATTTCGCGCTAAAAACGTTTGGCGCATAAAAAAAGCGCTTAACGCGCACTAAAAACGAAATTCGGAGGAAAATTTTTATGTATGAATACGTAACCCGTTTTGAAAAAAACGCATTTGGAATGTTCGTACACTTCGGCTTGTTCAGCATGTTTGCTGAGGGAGAATGGACCGAAACTTTAAAACCGCACGATAAAGCTGCTTACGAAAAATCGGCGGCTAAGTTTAACCCCGCCAAAACTTGGGCAAAAGAACTCGTTTCTGCGGCAAAAATCGCAGGGTGCAAATATATAACGCTAACCACCAAGCATCACGAAGGTTTTGCACTTTACGATACTTGCGGACTTAGCGATTTCGACGCGCCGCACAGTCTTTGCGGGCGCGATTTGGTTAAAGAATTCGTTGACGAATGCAATAAACAAGGCATAATTCCTTTCTTTTACCACGCTTTGCTCGACTGGCACGACGAAAATTACAAAACCGACTTCCCTAAATATATAGATTATCTTTGCAAAAGCGTTGAAATTTTATGCAAAAACTACGGTAAAATCGGCGGGCTTTGGTTCGACGGTATGTGGGATAAGTTCGACGCCGATTGGCAAGAGGATAGGCTTTACGCCACCATTCGTAAATATCAACCCGAGGCTATGATTATTAACAATACCGGTATGGGCGCTATGGGTAAAGTAGGGCATAAGGAAATAGACAGCGTTACTTTCGAGCGCGGCAAACCCGCCTCGGTTAGCCGCCCCGACCGCCCCATTGCCGGCGAAATGTGCCAAGTTTTAAACGACCACTGGGGCTACGCTAAAAACGACTTAAATTATAAGCCCGTTAGCGAAATTATAGAAAACTTAGTTGATTGCAGAGGGTGTAATTGCAACTTCCTTTTAAATATCGGGCCTATGGGTAACGGTACAATCCGCGGAATCGATAAAGAGTATTTAAAGCTTATCGGGCAGTGGATTAAAGCGAATAAAGGCTTTATTTACAACGTTAAAAAAAGCGATATAGAGGCTGAAAACGCATTACTTTTAACCGACGGCAAATATCACTACGCCGTGGTTAAAAACGTTGGAATTTGCGGCGACGGCAACGTTACAAAAACGGGCGAAAATTCGATAGTCCGCATTAAAACCGATAAAAAAATTAAAAGCGCAAAATACCTTGATAACGGCGAACGCGCCGAAATTAAGGGCGGAACTTTTGCTCCTAAGTTGTTTGCCTACGGCAATAATTTAAGCGTGCGCGTAGTCCGCTTCGAGCTTGTTTAATAATCTGAAAGTGCAGCTAATCGACCTATAGCCGCACTTTTTGTTTTTTTAGGTGTTTAAAAACGGCAGACTTCGGCGCTCTTGTGTAAAGGAAACTAGCGTGAACGCGCCCGAGGGATTGTCGATTTACGCGGAGCTACTAGCAGAAAGCCGAAAAAAAATTATTTTTCGTTTTGAATTTTTAAGTTTATTTTGTGCGCTAAAAAGAATAAAACGCACACCCAAAACGCGCAAGCCGTAATAAAAATAAACCATTCGTAAAGCGTAGAAAAGCCGCCTTTCGGCAGCAAAGAAAGCCCGAAAATAATTGTTGCCGTGCCTATTCCGCGCCCGATTACAACCGACGGAATAAACCATTTAAGCGAAAGTTTAGCCGTGCCCGCCAGCATTATAAGCGCGTCGTCGGGGAAAACGGGCAAAGCCATCATTAGCGGAAAATACGCCGTGGTTTTGTTTTTTAAAAGTTTGGTGGCTTTTTGCACCTCGGCTGAGCCGATAAGCCGTTCGCACAGCGCGTAGCCGCCGAAAAAACCTACAAAATAGGTTATCGCGCTAGATAAAATTACCGATGAAAACGCTAGCAAAAACGCCTCTATCGCGCTAGGATACAGCACTTTTATAACCGCTACGAACGCCATAGACGCCCCCGGCAACGCGCACAACAAAACGCTTAGCGACGTTTGTATTAAAACTATTGTTATTTTGCCCGTACTTGAACTTTTTAGTCCGTAAAACAGTTCGGCGTTAAAAATAAACTCGCCCGCTTCTCCGCGATAAATCACTTTTAACACACGTAAAAGCAAATAGGTTAGGGCGGAAACGCCAACGACCGTAGCTACAATAAATATTATTTTGTAAATCGAGCTCGTAACTTGGGCGCGTTTTGTCGGTGTGTTTGCCGCTGCGCTCGCTAGGGGCGCGTTTTTTTTGCGCATTTTTTATTTAAGCGGAGTAAAGCCCGAACTTTGCGCGGCGTTTTTTAAATAGCCGACCTCTAAGTTATCAGACTCGCGGTCGCGCAAAGCGCAAATCGGGTTTTCGGCTGTTTCAAAGCGATAATCTTTGCCTTTTTTGTGGGTGTGCGCGCAAATAACCTCGTGCGAGGGGTTTTGCTTTAGAGGGTCGTTGAACATAGCGTTGTAGGCAAAAAATCTATCGTCTTTATCCAGCTCGTTAACGTTTTTATATTCGTGATTTTTGCCCGTAAACTGCACGGTGTCGTTTAAAATGCCGCGCACGTATTCTATATTAGACTTAAGCTCCAACGGTTCGGGGAATTCCGCGTTGGGAATAACCTCTTCGTAATCTTTATCGCGATATTTTTTAAGCAAGCGGCGCGCCTCGGCAAGGTGGCTTAACTCTACTTCGAAATAATATTCCCACACCTTTTTCATGCGCGAATTTTGCTCGGTTTGGTAATTAGACCAATAAATATAACACTCGGTGTATTCGTGCCACAAATTGCACTCTAACAGCCCAAGCGTGTTGTCTATAAGCGAGCCGTATTGCGTAACGTGTTCTTCTTCTACCAAGCAAATTTCTTGATAAAGCCGCTTGCCCGCCTCGTTTTTATAATAAGTGCCGGCGTTCATATAAAAATTCATGGTTTGCTGCTCGGCGGCGGTTATAATCATAGTGTTAAGCACGGTTTTCACGTCGTCTTTAAGCGTGTCTACGGGGCGTTTTACGTTATCTAGCGGGTGGCGGTGGTGCGCGAAAGTCGGGCGGGCGGGTGTAAGTTCTGTGTAACCGCCGACCAGCCGCTCGGCGTGAATGCCGTAATCGCCGTCTAGCAAGTTGGCGTAGCGGTAAAGGTGGTCGAAATCTTCTAACAAAGCAAAGTCTAGCGCGCGTTTTACGTTAAAGTTTTGCTCTCGTTCCGCCATCGCCGCGGTTAAGTCTACGGCGAGCTGTTCGTATACTATGGTTGTTTCTAAAACGCTTTCGCTTGCGGGTTTTAACTGCGAAAGCTTTTGCTGTTGCTGTTTTTCGATAAAGCGCGAAAGCGCCAAAGCTTTGCGTAAATCCGCGTCGGCAACGTGCCGCTGCATTTGGTGAGAGTGCCAATTTGCCTCGAATTCCGCGCCGGTCGCAAGCACTATGCGGGCTTTGGTGTAAGGCTCGGTTTCGTTTTTGTCGTAAGGTTCGGGGAACAGTTCTTTTAAGCTGACTAAATAGTTTTCGGGCTTTTGCGCCTTTTCGTTAAAAGGGTTCATAAAATTTTTCTCCTTAAAATTGTGTTTTGCGGCATTTTTGAGCCGAACGATATTATTGCCTATAAAAATTTTTTTATTCTTTTTTTTAAAACGCGTTTTTTTCGTTGACAAATTCGTAAGGTAAGCATATAATGTAAAACAGTTGAACAATTATTCAACCGTTCGTTTTAGTTTGTTTTAAAAACTTAGCGAATATAGTTTTAGAAAAATCAAATTTAATTTTAAAATAAATAAAGGGGAGCCATGAAAAATTCAGGAAGCAAAAACAACGAAGTTTTCGATTTACCGCTTTGTTTGGGCGATAAGCCGCACGACGAGGCCGTTGAGTTAGCTCGGAAAAAAATGCCTTCGGAAGAAGCGTTATACGATATGTCCGAGCTGTTTAAGGTGTTCGGCGATAGCACGCGAACCGGCATTCTTGCCGCGCTTGCGTGCCACGAGCTTTGCGTTTGCGATATTTGCAAGCTTTTGGGCATGACTAAATCCGCCATTTCGCACCAGCTTAGGGTGCTTAGGCAAACCAAGCTGGTTAAGGCGCGCAAAACGGGCAAAGAGGTTTATTATTCGCTTGCGGACGAGCACGTGGTAAGCATTATGAATATGGCGCTAGAACACGTTGAAG
>CAYZWD010000066.1:0-5496 GCA_964482115.1 uncultured Acidiphilium sp.
ATATAAGTCGTATTCGGTCTTTACGCTTTTTTTACCCCCGCCATGTTAAAAAAACGGTATTTTTATACTCTTTTTTAGGTAAAATTCAAGTTTGCGGGCATAAAATTAAAGCCGATTAAAATAAAAAAATGCATATTAAAAGACAAAACGGCGTTGCCTGATTGAAAAAATTTTTAAGGAGAAATAAATATGAAAAAACGGTTTAACGAAGTAAGCGGAAAGAAAGTTAATTGCATTTTTAATCCGAATAAAAATCGTAAAAAACTTAATTTTAAAGTAAAAACGCGCGTATTAAGGGCTTTTTCATTAATATTTTCGCTTATTGCCGCGTTTTCGGCGTTTGCCGGGTGCATGGACTCTAACGCGTCGGAAAACGGTAAAATTAGCGTGGTTTGCACTATTTTTCCGCAGTACGATTGGGTTAAGCAAATAATAAACGAAGTTAACGGTGAAAACGGCGAACCCGTTATAAGCGTAAGCTTGCTTGGCGGCAGCGGGGTAGATATGCACAGTTATTCGCCTACGGTTGCGGATATCGCAACGATTTCAAGGTGTAACGCGTTTATTTACGTGGGCGGCGAGTCTGACGACGAATGGGTTCCTGCCGCGTTAAAAACCGCCGCCAACAAAAACCTAACCGAAATACGACTTTTCGACGTGTTAAATGGCGATCTTTTGTGTGAAGAACACACGCACGAAGATTCGGACGAATCCGAAGACCGCGACCACGATCATGAAACGGAGTTTTGCGAATACGACGAGCACGTATGGTTATCGATAAAAAACGCGCAAAAAGCGGTTAATTCGGTTTGCGAAAAAATATGCGCCTTAGACGGCGCGAACGCGCAAAAATACACTAAAAACGCGCAAGCGTATATTCAAAAGCTTGCCGCGTTAAACGAAGATTACGCTTCCGCCGTGCAAAAAGCGGCTTATAAAACTTTGGTTTTCGGCGACAGGTTTCCCTTTGCGTATTTGTGTAACGATTACGGAATAGCGCATTACGCTGCGTTTTCGGGGTGTTCGGCAGAGTCTAACGCTAGCTTCGAAACGATAATAAAGTTAGCCAACAAGGTGGACGAGCTCGGCTTGCCCGCAATAATTAAAACCGAGGGTGCGTCGCACTCCATTGCCGAAAAGGTTAAAGATAACGTCACGCAAGTTTCGCCGCAAATTTTGGTGTTAGACTCTATGCAGTCGGTAACGAAAAGTCAAATAGAGGGTGGTTTTAGCTATTTTGCCGCGTGCGAAGCTAACCTAAAAACGCTTAAAATCGCGCTAGGCGTTATCGAATAACGGCTAAAAAGCAAGAAAGACGATAGTGCTAAAGCCGAAAAAATACGACAAAAAAATAATAAAGCAAAAGAAAAAAAGCAAAAGCGTTAGCGAAAAAAAACCGCAAAAACAAAAAAACAAAAAATCGCAAAACGCAAAAGCTTATTCGGAGAATAACATGGCAGAAATAATTTGTAAAAATCTGTGCACGGGTTACGAGGGGCGCTTGGTTAGCGAAAACTTGAATTTTACCGTGCAAAAGGGCGACTATTTATGCATCGTAGGCGAAAACGGCGCGGGCAAAAGCACGCTTATGAAAACTTTGCTTTCGCTAATTAAGCCCGTTCGGGGCGAAGTTATTTTCGGCGACGGCGTTAACAAAAACGAAATAGGTTACGTGCCGCAACGCACCGAGGCGCAAAAAGATTTTCCCGCCTCTGTATACGAAATAGTGCTTTCGGGCTGTTTGAACGGTTCGGACAATCGCCCCTTTTACACGCGCGGGCAAAAAGAGCGCGCAAAAAGCAATTTGCGGCTACTTAACGCCGAGCATTTGCAAAAACGGTGTTTTCGCGAACTTTCGGGCGGGCAGCAACAGCGCGTGCTTTTGGCAAGGGCGTTGTGCGCGGCAAAGCGCGTACTTTTGCTAGACGAGCCCACCGCCGGGCTAGATCCGCTCGTTACCGAGGAGCTTTACGCACTTATCGAAAAGCTCAATAAAGAATGCGGAATGACTATCGTTATGATTACGCACGATACTTCCGCCGCGTTCGCTTACGCCGATAAAATATTGTATTTAGGCAAAAATTGCTTTTTCGGCGATAAAACCGAGTTTTTTGCTTCGCGTTCGCAGTTTTCGTCGTTTGTCGAAGCAGCCGAAACTCAAAAAAATGCTCGAAACGGCGGTTCTAACGGCGAAAAAAGTATTGCTTTAAAAGCAAAAACTAACGAAAAAGGGGCTGTAAACGATAATGCCTCTGAGGGAGTGTAAAATGGTTGAATTTTTTACTACGCTTACAGATTATTTTCAGTATTCGTTCGTGTGGTACGCGTTAATTGCAAGCGTTCTTATAGCGCTGTGCTCGTCGCTTTTCGGCGTTACGCTGGTGCTAAAAAGGTTTTCGTTTATAGGCGACGGGCTTTCGCACGTGGCGTTCGGCGCGATGGCGGTGGCGGGCGTGCTACGCTTAACTCAAGAGGCTTACGTGGTTTTGCCAATAACGGTTTTAACGGCGGTTTTATTGTTAAAGGCGGGGCAAAACGCAAAAATTAAGGGCGACGCGATAGTTGCTATGATTTCGGTTTCGTCGCTCGCGATAGGGTATTTATTGTTGAATTTATTTCCTACCTCGTCTAACGTTTCGGGCGACGTTTGCACCACGCTGTTCGGCTCTACGTCTATAGTAACGCTGGGGGCTGAAAACGTTTGGCTGTGCGCGGGCGTTGCTATAGTTACGGTGGTGTTGTTCGTTCTGTTTTACAACCGAATTTTCGCAGTTACCTTCGACGAAAGCTTTGCTAAAGCAACGGGCGTTAAAGCGGAGCTTTACAACTTGATAACCGCAGTAATAATAGCGGTTATTATCGTAGTGGGAATGGAAATAGTAGGTTCTCTGCTTATTTCTGCGCTAATAATATTCCCCGCGCTTTCGGCAATGCGGGTGTGCAAAAGTTTTAAATCGTCCGTAATATGTTCGGTGTGCGTTTCGGTAATTTGCGCGGTTATAGGGGTAGTGGTTTCCGTTCCGATAGGCACGCCGGTTGGCACGACCATAGTAGCGGCGGACGCCTTAGCGTTTTTAGGCTTTTGCGCCGCGGGGTATTTTTTAGTCAGAAAAAAGGAGAAAAAGGCATGAAGAAATTTGTTTTAAAATCAATTAGCGTTTTTCTTTTAACGCTTTGTTCGTTTTGTTTAACGCTTGCCGGCGCGTGCGGGCAAACTAGCGGCTACGTTTTAACCGAAAACACGTTTTTTATGGTTATGACTAACGCGCTTTATTATCCCGAAAAATACGTTGATAAGAATTTCGAGCTAG
Source organism: uncultured Acidiphilium sp. (assembly GCA_964482115.1). Taxonomy (GTDB): domain Bacteria; phylum Bacillota; class Clostridia; order Christensenellales; family Borkfalkiaceae; genus HGM11416. The sequence goes on from CAYZWD010000066.1 coordinate 3,312, forward strand.
ATTGCTTTATTTACGATTTAACCGATATAAACGGCGAAGTTTACCGCTTGGGCGTGCGTAAATGCTCCGCGGGCTACGGCTGTAATTGCGGCAAAGATACTATAATAGGTTTTATTTTAGATTATAGCGGAGTTTTGCCCGAGCCTAAAAACCAAAGCGAAGATACGCTAGATAAAACGTGGGTACATCTAAGCGGAAAAATAACCTCTACACAAAAAACCGATATAAAAATTTACGGTTATAACGCGCAAGGCGAATTAGATACGAGCGTTATCGAAACGGTTAGCTTTTTAACCTACGCGCCCGATAGCGTTACCTTAATAACCGATTATTCGGGGCTTAAGTATTACGTAACTAAATAAAAAACTAAAACATAAAAAAATTAAAAACGTTTAAAAGGGTGCGAAAACAGCTAAAACGCGCCCAAAGGAGAAAAAATTATGGCAAGTAAACGTGAAAAATTAAAACGAGCGGAGAATAACGTACGTGCAGCATACGATAAAAAAGTTAAAAAACTAACGCCTTTCGGGCTTATAGCGGCGGGCGTCGCGGTGGTGGCTTTGTTGCTTTGTTTTTGTAATTTTATGTATATCCACAATAACGGTGAATATTATAACGACGGCTCGGCTTTCGTTTTAAGGAGCGCTAAAGTAGCCGCCTCGGTCGAAGGCGGCGAAAGCGGTTGGAGTTTTTTCATTGCGTTTTTAACGGGCGATTACACTAACGGTTTTATGGGTGTTCCGTTTAATTATTTTGCAAAAGATTACGTTTCCGTTATCGGCGCGTGCACCTTTTTTGCTATGCTTTTGGCAATAGCGGTTATATTTTTATCGGCATTTTCGGCTGTTAAGTCTAAGCCCGTTTTGGGAATGATATCTGCGGGCTGTTCGGTTTTGTCCGTAATATTATTTATAGTTTCTTTCGTTTTGCCTATAAGCAAGGGCGTACGTACCTTAATCGTAGGCGATTATTACGGCGCGGCGTATTGCCAAGGCAATCCGGATTGCGCGGTTAAATCTCTCGCGATACTTCCCGCGCTCGTTATGCTTGTGTCATGCGCGGTTTTGGTTTATCAATCGGTGCGTTTTATAAAAATCAAAAAAGAATTTATTACCGCGCAAGAAAAAAACTAAACCGCCTTAAAATAAAAAAAGCCTAGGCTGAACGCCTAGGTTCGAATGCTTTACGCAAGAATGGTTTAGGTTTTTTTTCGTAGGCTAAAATATATTTTATTATCGGCAATCTTTTTCATACGGCTATCCTTTTTGCTTTTTATGCTACTATTATGGCACAAAATTTTTTTTGTAACCGTAATCGGCACGATTTTAAAAATTCAATCGGCATGATTTTGGTAAATCAATCGGCATGATTTTTCCAATAAAAAAACGGCGCGTAATTAAACGCGCCGAATAAGGATAAAAAAGTCGAAATAAAGTTTAAAAAGTAGACGGTTATTTTTCGTCGTCGCAATCTTTAACTTTTACTTTTTTGGGTTTCGTTTGTAAAATAGATAAAATATCTAAAAGCGCCTCTATAATAAAGAACACGCCTACTATTATAAGAATAACGTCCGCGATAGTGCCTACGTTTACGAAAAGCAAACAAAGCCCTATAAGAACGTTTATTATGGGGTTAGAGTAAACCGCCAAAAAATCCCTAAACGAAACTATTTTGGTATTGCTGTGAATAAAGTTCCAAAATTGAAGTGCGCCGTAAACCAGCATTAGCGCGCCTATAACGTAGCAAGCTATTTCGGCAAGCGACCAACCGCAAACTATTATTAAAATACCTATTACGGTTTTGGTGGCAAAAAGTAAATAATCGCGGCGTTCTAATAGGTCTATAACGCCTAAAACTATCAGGCAAGCACCCAAAATGGTCATTGCAACGTTCAAAACGCCGCTTTTAAAAATTATAAGTAAAACGCCTATTATCATTATGAGCGCCGCGTTTATAACGGCTTGATTTTTTTTCATACGTAACTCCTTTATTTTGTGGCTGCGGCGCGGTAATTAACGGACTAATCCGCACTAACGGATAAACCGTGCCGCTTGCCCGAAATCGTTTTGCGGTTAACGCCGCGCGGATAAGGCTGTGTCGCTAACGTTTTAAAACGCATTAAAGCCGACGTCCCCGCGAATATTAATAAAATATTAACGCAAAAATTAATAAAATATTAATAACA
>CAYZWD010000067.1:0-5476 GCA_964482115.1 uncultured Acidiphilium sp.
CGGGCTTATAGGCGGACTTTTCGTTCTTTTCAGAAGTTTTTTCTCTTGCTAAAATATCTGCTTTTTGCATTGCGTTGTTAAATTTTTTCTCGCTCATAATTCACCCCCTAAACCGCGAACACGTGCCTGCCTATTTGCACGGTCGTTTTGCGCGAAAATATCCACGCGCTGGTTGCCGTTACGGGGTTATAATAATATAACGCGCCGTATGTCGGATCGTAACCGTTCATCGCCTCTTTAACCGCGCTTATCGCTTTTGAGTCGGGCGTTAAATTGATTTGCCCGTCGCTAACCGCGGTGAAAGCGTACGGCTGATATATTACGCCCGATATAGTGTTTGGGAACGCGCTGTTTTTAACTCTGTTTAAAACCACGGCGGCAACCGCTATTTGCCCTGTGTAGCTTTCGCCGCGAGCCTCGCCGTAAACCAGCCTTGCCATAAGCTGTATATCCGAATTGGAATAAGCCGAGCTACCCGAGCCCGAAGAACCGCCCGATGAGCCGCCCGTGCCCGAAGTGCCCGAACCGGAAGTTCCCGAACCGTTTAGCGCGCTTTTGGGCATGCCTAACGCGGCTAAGGTTTTTGCGCCCACGATACCGTCTGCCGTAAGCCCGTTTTTGCGCTGAAAATATTTAACCGCCGCCACGGTTTGCGAGCCGTAAATGCCGTCTACCGCGCCTTTGTAATACCCCCAACGTTTAAGCTTTTTTTGAATGGTTTTTACCGTTTCGCCTCGGCTGCCCCTAGTTATAACTGCAACCGCCGCGACGGGCTCGTTTACGTTGCCGCCCGCTTTGTGAATTGCAACCCCGCACGGCAACGCTATAAGCGCGCATATTGCCAAAGTTGCTATAGTTTTTAACGCTTTTTTCATAAATTCCTCCTTATAAAAATTTTTTTTCGGCACTTAAAACGCAAGCGTTGCCGCGCACTCGGCGCCGTTATAATAAGGCGACCGAAAAAAGCGTTATCGTCTTTCGGCGCCGTTATTTTTTGCCGTACCCCTTAATAAGCTCGTAAATTTTTGAACGGTAGGTTACGTTCTCGCCTTTAGTAAAACACAGCGGCGGATAAACAACGCACCACCAATTTTCGCCTTCGGCTTTGCCTAGCTCAACTATTACCGCGTCGTAATACCCCGCCTCTAAAACGAGCTCGCCGTCACCGTATACGCGGGTTGGAAAACTTTCGTTTTTTATTAATATTTTACTGCCGTAATTAAAGCCTTTGCTTTTTAAATGTGCCTCTATAAGCCCGTTAACGGCACTTTCGCATTTTTTAACGGCGGCGATAGCCTCGCTTTTCGAACTAGCCGAGCTTACGGCTTTTGCCAAGCAATTCACTATTAAATCGCGAATTTCATACTTCACGGCTTGGTCTTTTTCAGAGTTAGAATTTGCCCTAACGTGAATGCGCAAATATTCTTGCGCGCCGCTTTGTAAGCCGTTTCGAGCCACGTTTTTAGCCACGCTTTGCCCGCCTGTTTGACACGCCGCGGCTTGAAAAGCTAAAAGTATTATGCAACAGCAAATAAAAGTTATGCGAAGTTTTTTCATAAAAATATACCGCCTTAGCCGTTCGTTATAAAACCGCGCTTAGCCCGCAAGTTTTTTAACGGCAAAATTATTTATTGCGGGTTTAACCGTTTAAGAGCAACGCCCCTTTACCGCTAAAACTACCGCCGCGATAAATTATTGACGGTTTTTTAAAAAAACATTCGTTTTTTATAACTAATTCGCACCGTTTTTTATAATCGTTTTAGTTTTTTTTGCCGATTTTTGTAACTTCTTAACTTTGCGCTTTTTTAGCTTTTTTCGCCTAGCGTTTTTGCGTTTTTAATTTTTTAAATTTTTTTTAGCCGCTCTTATTTTTACCTATTTTTATAACTCCGTTTTGCGCGGCGTATTCGTCGGCGCGGATTTTTCGCGTAAAAACCAAATCGCCGTTTTTATACGCGCACAAATACCCCTCGCTTTTTAGTCCGTTTTTGGGCTGTTTTATTTGAACGCGCTCACCGCCGGTCAAGCTTTCGTCGCAAACCTCAACGGTTTTCGCCTCAATCACCTCAACCACGCGCGAAATAAGTTTATATTCATAGTCGCGCGCCAAACCGTAAATTTGCACGTTTAAAAACTCGCCGTCCGCGCGGCATAAAATATAAATTTCGCTTGCCGTATCGTTTTTAAAAACTAAATCGCAAAAATCGCCGCTAACCATGGCGTCGAACGAAGGGCTTAAATACCCCACGGGCAACGAGTGGCGGTGGCATTCCGTAACCGTTAAACCCGCAAGCAACGCCGCGTTATACACCGTGCCCGAAACTTGGCACACCCCGCCGCCGATACCTTCCGCAAATTCGCCGTTGATTATAATTTTTGCGCTTTTATACCCGCGCGCCTCACTGCGCTCGCCAACGACCGCGTTAAACGAAAACTCGCCCCCGACAGGTATAACCGCGCCGTTTATAGCCGCCGCGGCTAGCCCTATATTGTTTTTGCGATCTTCGGGGGAATTGCCGTAATACGTGCGAAAACTAGAACGCAACGTGCATTTTTTTAAAACGTCGTTGTAAAAAACCTTAGGCTCGACGGGTTCGGCTTTAAGCTCTATTACGCTTTTTCCGCATGCAAGCGCGTAAGCTATTGCCGCGCGTATCGCTTGCTTTTTGATTTGCTTGCCGCATTTTTCACTTGTGGCGCTAAACGCTTGCCCGTTTTTCGGCGTAAAAATCAGCTCCGCGTCGGTCGCCGCAACGTAGTTGTCTTTAAAAATGCGGTCTACCTCGCTTTCAAAGCCCAAAAGAGTGCGTTCGCCGCTTATGAGCGTTAGCTGCGGATAACGATATTCATAAACCCCGAACGGGGTTTTTACCGTTAACCCGCCTAATCTAAACGCGTTTTTTACACTTTTTTTTACAGAGCCGCGGGTTTGAACCGTGGTTTCTTCCGTTTTGATGCCGCTAATTTCAGTCATGTATGCCGCCGTTTTGGCGGCTCCGACTTCAGCCGCCGTTTTTTCCACGTAACAAAATTGAGCCGCGCCATCTTCCACCACGTAACAAAATTGAGCCGCGTTAAAAGCTCCGTTTTTATCATCGTACGATTTAGAAGTAAAGCAAAACCGCGGCGCAAAAAAGCACGCCGCGGTAAAAACGCTTATTATTTTGTAAGTTCCGCGCTTTTTCATAACACTATTATGCGCGAAAAAAAGTTTTTTATGTCGCTTTTAAGCTAAAGCCTCGCAGCCGAAAAATTAAACGCCGCAACGGCTAAATTTTTGCATTAACTAAACGCTTAAAACCCGATTGCATTAAACGCTTAAAACGCCCAGTTTCCGTTTCTGAAAATAGCAACGGTTTTGCCGTCCGCCGTAACGCCGTCGATTTCTAAGTCGGCAGTGCCTATCATAAAGTCAACGTGAATAATCGAATCGTTTATGCCCGCTTTTTTGCATTCTTCGAACGAAAGCTTTTCAAAATCCTTTAAACAGTTATTAAAGCCTCTGCCAAGCGCCAAGTGGCAGCAGCAGTTTTCGTCGTAAAGCGTGTTAAAAAACAAAATTCCGGTGTTATTGATGGGCGAATCGAAGGGAACGAGCGCGCATTCGCCAAGCATTGCCGCGTTGTTATCCATAGCGACCAGCTTGCGCAAAAGCTCTTCGTTTTTGCCCGCCTTAACGTCTACGACTCTGCCGCCTTTAAAGGTTAAGCAAAAATCGTCGATAATTTCGCCTTGATAAGAAAGCGGCTTGCTCGCGTAAACGATACCCTCCGCAACGCCCGCTTTAGGCGAAGTGAACACCTCTTCGGTGGGAATGTTGGGGTTAAAATACGTGCCGCCAAGCGTGTTTTCGCCGCCGCCCATAAATATGCCGCCGTCAATCAGCCCTACCGTTAAGTCCGTGCCTTTTTTAGAACGGTATTTCAATTCGGTAAGCTTTAGCGAGTTTAAATAGTCCGAGCGCTTAGCAAGGTCGGCGTTGTGTTCGTTCCAAGCGGCGACGGGGTCGTCCGTCACGCGGGAGGTTTTTAAAATAGCGTCCCAAAGTTTTTCAACGGCAACGCTAATTCTATCGTTCGGGAACACCTTTTTAGCCCATTTTTTGCCTGCCGCACCCGCGATAACCCATTGATATTTATCGGACATTTGGTCGCGATAAGGCTTGAAAACCGAAGCCACGGCTGCGGTTGCACCCGCAACTTTTTCTTGATTAACACCCTTTAACGCGTCCGGATCGTCAGACTCGATAAAAATTCTTACGGGCAAATTTTCAACCCAGTCTTTATAGCGCTCGATTTGCCACGGCTTAACTTCGGAAAGAGTCTTTTTGTTTTTGTATTTATAGCCGAGCTTTTGCGCGGCGGAATCTTCCCACTCGAACGAAACCGACTTAGCGCCGAGTTTATAGCATTCTTCTGCAACGAGTACGGCAAAATCCGCAACCTCGGTTTGCGCGCGAAGGCGCACTTCCTGACCTTTTTGCACGTTAGCGCCCACTTCTGCAATCAAACGCGCGTATTTTTTTAATATAGTCTTTTTCATTTTTATTCCTCTGTTTGAAGAGCTTTGCACTCTTTTATTATCGATTTATAAACGTTTATCGCCGCGGTTTTTTGTTTTTGATTTTCAAAAAGTGCGGCTATACGTTCGTAAACGGCACTTTCGCGCGATAAATCTTCAACCGAAAGCCCCGCGGCTTGCTTAACTTTTTTTATTTTTTCGCACACCGAAAAGCGCCGTTTTAAGGTTGCGGCGATAGCGCCGTCAAGCTCGTCGATTTCTGCGCGGAGAGCCTTTAATGATTGAGAGTTTTTATCGTTAAAACCGTTATTTTCCATAAAAATCCTTAAAAATTTCAACCTAAAAAAGCTAAAAAGCAAGCTGCCGCAGCCCCGCCGCATAAGCGAATAACCTAGCGCCGACCGCCGCCCCGCTAGCCGAATTATATAAAATTAAAAATACCGCGCCTAGCGCGACGAACGTGCCGCCAACTATAAGCGGAATCCAAAGGGAGGCATGCTTACGGCTTTTTTCTTTGCGCTCTTTATATTCTGCATAAGTTTCTTCTTTTTTAATGCGCGCGCCGGGTATTAGCGACAACGCCGCCCTTTTCAGCCCGTAACCAACGCCGTCGAAAAAACCGCCGTCTGCGATTTTTAAAAGCGCGCCGAACCCGGCAAGCAATATTCCGGGCACGAAAAACGAATCGCTTAAACAAGCGAACAACGCCATTCCTGAAAGAGAGCCGCCGAACAAACCTTTTGCATTCCCCACGAGCGCGCCTATCGCAAGCCCCACGACAACGTTAAACGCGTATGCGATAAGCAAACCTTTTTTAGACTTTTTTTCTTCTTCCTTTCTGGGTGCGCCGGAGGGATAGTCGCTTTTTAGCGCGGAGGGTTTATTATTTCCGCTTTCGGTTATTTTTTGCGCGGTTTTTTGCGCGTTCTCAGAGTTTTTCACGGATTTATGCGCG
>CAYZWD010000068.1:0-5448 GCA_964482115.1 uncultured Acidiphilium sp.
TTTTAAACCCAAGCCTACGGAAAGTGGCGGCGAAAAAAATATAAAAAATAACTAAGGTGGATAATATGACGAGTGATACAAAAAACGCGAAAAACAAAAAAGAGCTTATAATTTTTTGTTGCATAACCGCGGTTTTTGCCGCGCTTATTGCGGTTTTTACTTTTTTCGATTTGCAAATAAGCAAGGCTGTAACTATAATCGGTACGGGTAAGTTTTACCCCGAAAGCGCTTTCGGCAGATTTTTTGAAAGTTTCGGTGTAGTTCCCGTTTACGCGTTTACCGCTTTTGCTTTAGTCGTGGTTTTTTATAACGCGCTTTACCGTTTTGCAAAAACTAAAAAAGCCAAAACGCTTAGGCTTATAACGCTTTGCGCTTGCGCTTTTTTCGCCGCGCTTATGTGCTACGCTATGTTTAAAAAGGTAATTAAATACGTGGCCATACATAAACGGTTCGATTATATGCTCGGCGGAGTATCGGACGAAATTGCTTACGTTTTGTTGGGGTGTATGTCCGCCGCGGCTCTTATTTATTTTATGAAAGACGTTTCGCGTTCGTTTTTAAACGGCGCGCTTGCTTGGGCTCTCGTGGTGATTTTCGCCGCGGCGTTTTCGCAAGCCGCGGTTCAAGGCGTAAAGTTGTTTTCGGGCAGGGCAAGATATGCCTTGATGAACGTGTTAGACGATTTTTCGCTGTATACGCCTTGGTATAAGTTTACCCTCGGGCGCGTGGTTACGGACGATATGTTAACGCTGGGTGCGGGGGCAGACGCATTTAAGTCGTTCCCGTCGGGGCACAGCGCGGCGGCGGCAATATCGCTAACGCTCTGTTTAATTCCGTACTTTTTTAAAAAGCCTTGCAATAAAGCGGCTAAAATTATTTTAATAGTTTTACCTGCGGCGTTCACTCTCGGTACTATGGTTAGCCGAGTTATTGAAGGCGCGCATTTTTGCACCGACGTTTTATTCGGGTGTTACGCCGTTATCGCGGGCATATATATCGCTTTAACTTTTATACCTAAGGCGGTTAGCCGTTTAACTCCGCTTAGAGAGGATAAGCGAGGCGTAATATTAGAACGTGCCGAAAACTAACAATAAATAAAACGCAAAAATTCAAAAGCATTCTAAAAACGCTTGCTTTTGTTTTTTTTCGGGTATAAAATATAGCTGAAAAGTAAGAGAAACAAACGCGCAGACTCGTATCCGTGCGTTCGGAGGTGGTTTTATGAAATATATGTTCCACGTTCTTTTATCTAAGAACGAAAACGCTTACGCACTTTTTTCCGCGCTCAGAAAAAACGGAATTAAGGGCGTGGTATTGCCCGCGCAAAGCTTAAAGTCCGCTTTGCTCGATAATAAAGACGAATCTATCCCCGCGTTTACCGGGCTTAGGCACGTGGTCGAATATTCGCACGATATGAATTATCTCGTATTTTGCATAATCGACGAGGACAGGCTTGAAGAAGTTAAGCAAATCGTGCGCGACGTAACCGACGAAATACAGCATAAAGTGGGCATTATGTTCGCCCAGCCTCTTGCGTTCGTGGAGGGGTTAGACTAATATGAACGTGCTTTTATGTCTTGCCGTCGCCATGGCGATAGGTCTTGCTTTTACGCGCCTTGCTAAACTTATAGGTTTGCCCAACGTTACCGCGTATTTGGTGGCGGGGTTGGTGATGCGCTATCTTATGCAATACGTAATTAAAACCGACGATTTTTCTAATTTAGATATTATATCTAACGTGGCGCTCGGTTTTATTGCTTTTTCAATAGGTTCTTCGTTTAAACTTAAACACATTAAAGAAATCGGAAAAAGCGTGGTCGTAATAACTTGTTTTCAGGCGTTCGCAACCGTAATCGTGGTCGATTTGGTTTTGGTCGCTTTGCACTTTTTTAATTTAGTCGATTTACCCACCGCACTTTGCCTCGGCGCAATAGCGACAGCAACCGCTCCAGCCGCAACTCTTATGGTCGTAAGGCAATATCGCGCGCGCGGTATCGTTACGGATACGCTTTTGCCCGTAGTCGCGTTCGACGACGCTATCGGCTTAGTAGTTTTTGCCGTTTCGCTTGCCGTTGCTAAGGTTTTGGCTGTTGAGGGCGGTTCGCTTAATATAGTAGACGTTCTCGTTATGCCGCTTTTAGAAATAGTAGCCTCGCTTGCGATAGGCTCGTGCATAGGCATTGCTTTGGCGTATTTAACTAAGGTGTTTAAATCGCGCGCAAACAGAATCTCGCTTTGCATAGTAGCGGTTTTCGGCGGTGTAGGGCTTTGCACCGTTTTTGGTGGCGGGTTTCAATTATCAGACCTTTTAACTTGCATGGCGATAGGCGTGTTTTACGTTAATATCAATAAAGAAAGCGGTTCTATAATGGATATTATGGATAGGTGGACTGCTCCGCTGTTTATGCTTTTCTTTATAATTTCAGGCTCTGAATTAGACTTAGCCGTAATACCCTCGGTAGGAATTATAGGCGTTGCTTATTTAATTTCGCGTAGCGCGGGTAAATATTTCGGCGCAAGGCTCGGTGCTAAGGTCGTTAACGCGGATAAAAACGTTCAGCATTACTTGGGGCTTACTCTTTTGCCGCAAGCGGGCGTTGCTATCGGTATGGCGCAAAAGGTTAAAAACACCGCAGAACTTTCGGGTATTGCGGACGCTATCGTTACCGTTACGCTATGCGCAACGTTGGTTTACGAATTGGTAGGTCCGTTAATCACGAAATGGGCGCTAGAGCGTGCGGGTGAAATAAAAACAGAAAAGAAAAACAATAAAGAACCCGCCGCGCCGGCTGTAAACTAATAAAAAGTAATAAAAGTTTTTTAGAGCGCGTAGGTAATAAAACGTGTAAAAAATAGTAAATAAAGGTAAAAAATCGTTAAATTTAGTAAAACGGTGAAAAAAACGTTGACAACGCGCGTTCAATGTGTTATTATATTCAAGCTGACAAGCAGAAGTAACCCTTCTCGCCGTTTGGTTTTAATCGAAACGGCACATATTTTAACTAAGCTTTCGCAAGCGTATATCGTTTCGCGCGCTTGGTAATTGTGTAAAAAACGGGTTGCATACGTTTGCAGCCCGCTATTTTTATTTAAAAAAGGGAAGGTAACTAACTATTAAAAATCAGCATCAAATCAACGGCGATATTCGTGATAGCGAGGTTAGGTTAATCGGCGCAGACGGCGAAATGCTCGGTGTTATGAGCTCGCGCGCGGCGCTTGCGCTTGCAGAGCAAGCGGATTTAGACTTGGTTAAAATATCCCCCAACGCCGTGCCGCCCGTTTGCAAAATAATGGATTACGGCAAGTTCAAGTTCGAAACGCTTAAACGCTTAAAAGAAGCCAAAAAGAACCAAAAAACGGTTGAAATGAAGGAAATGTGGCTTTCGATGAGCATCGACGTAGGCGATTTAAACGTGAAAGCAAAGCAAACGCTTAAATTCTTGGCTGACGGCAACAAGGTAAAAGTGTCTATTCGTATGCGCGGGCGCCAAAACGCCCATTCCGATTTAGGAATAGACGTTATGAATAGGTTCGCCGCCATACTTGGCGACAACGCCGTTATCGAAAAAAAGCCTTTAACGGAAAACCGCAACATCATAATGATCGTTGCGCCCGCAAAAAACTAATAGAAAAATATTTTCGGAGGACTAAATATGCCTAAAATGAAAACGCACAGCGGTGCAAAAAAGCGTTTTTCGCTTACCGCAACGGGAAAGGTTAAAAGAGGTCATCAAAACAAAAGCCACATCCTTTCTAAGAAAGACACTAAGAGAAAAAGAAGATTAAGAACCACCACCTACGTTTCGCACGCTCAGGAAAAGATGGTTAGAAATCTCGTTCCGTACAAAGCGTAATTAAAGGGAGGTTAACGAAATGCGTATTAAAAGAGCAGTAAACGGCGTTAAAAAACGCAGAAAGATAATGAAGCTGTCGAAAGGTTATTTCGGCGCAAAAAGCAAACTTTACAGAATAGCGCGCCAAGCGGTTATGAAGTCGCTTGCCTACGCTTACGTTGGAAGAAAGGCTAAAAAGAGAGATTTCAGAAAACTCTGGATCGCAAGAATCAACGCGGCTTGCCGCTTGAACGGTCTTTCTTACAGCAAGTTTATGCACGGCTTAAATTTGGCGGGGCTCAACCTCAACCGTAAGGTTTTGGCTGACATGGCTGTTAACGACGCTAAGGGCTTCACCGCTCTTTGCGAAACCGCTAAAGCAAAGCTCGCGTAACGGTCGCTTTTTTCGGGCTGCACCTTTAATTTCGGGGCAGCCCGTTTTGGTGTATTATGCTTATAACCTCACGGCAAAACGGCAACGTTAAGCTTGCCGCCTCGCTTAAACAAAAAAAATATCGCGACGAGCTTGGCGAATACCTAGTTGAGGGCGAAAAACTCGTGTCAGAGGCGTTTGCCACGGGGCAAAACGTTACCGCCGTTTACGCAACGCAAAAATATCACGATTTCGCAAACGCGCTTATAGCTAAAAGACTTGGCGAAAACGCGGGCGAAGTTCAGCTGTATTTACTTTCTGATAGTGCGTTTGCCGCTATTTCGGACGAGGTTACCCCGCAAGGCGTTGCGGCTACTTTGAAAATCGATAAAAACCCGCCTATAGGTCGGTTAACGCATACTTTGTTGCTTGACAGGTTGCAAGATCCGGGTAACGTAGGCGCTATTTTAAGGCTCGCGGCGGCGGCGGGAATAAGCGACGTATTTTTAATTTCGTGCGCGGATCCTTATTCGCCCAAAGCGGTACGCTCTTCGATGAGCGGGCTGTTTCGCTTGCGCGTGCATTTTATAGACGAAAAAGAAGCCGTAAGCTTTTTTAAGCAAAACGGCGTGCGCTTGATTTGCGCGGACATGGGCGGCGAAAGCGTTTTTACCGTTCGCGAAAATTCTAACTTTTGTTTATGCGTTGGCAACGAAGGCAACGGAATATCAGATTATTTAAAGTCTGCCGCCGATAAAACGGTAAGCGTGCCTATGCAAAACGGGGTTGAAAGCTTAAACGTAGGCATTGCTGCGGGCATTGCTTTATACACACTTATTAACAACCGTAAAGGAGATAATTAACACTATGTCAGGACACAGCAAGTGGGCAAATATTAAAAATAAAAAAGCTAAAACCGACGCGGCTAAGGGTAAAATCTTTACCAAAATCGGTAGGGAAATAGCCGTTGCGGCAAAGGCGGGCGCAGATCCTTCAACAAACTCTAAATTAGCTGACGTTATCGCTAAAGCAAAAGCTGCCAACATGCCCAACGATAACATTAAGCGCAGCATTTTAAAAGCCACCGGCGAAATGGGCAACGTTAACTATGAGAATCTTATTTACGAAGGCTACGGCGTTGGCGGCAGCGCGGTTATAGTTAGCACTCTTACCGAAAACAAAAACAGAACGGTTGGCGAAGTTCGTCACATTTTCGATAAGTACGGCGGAAGTATGGGCAAT
>CAYZWD010000069.1:0-2991 GCA_964482115.1 uncultured Acidiphilium sp.
GCATTTTATCGAGGTTTTCGCGCATATCCTCGGCTAAGGCGAGTTGGCAACGACTTCTGACCAAGTTGTGTTCGGCATAGTCGGTTTTAAAATAAACGTCGCCCTCTAAATAGTCGGTTAAAAAGCGCATTCCGCATTCTACCGTCATAGTAAGCGCGCCTAGCGCCATAGTTAACCTTTCGTTTTCGGTAAGCGAATCGCTTACCTCGCCCATAAAGCCGCGGGCGAACGCCTCGTATTTAGCAAAATCGAGCTTTACGAGCGATAAATCCTTTTCGTCCTCGGCGCAAGTGTTGGCGATAAACCTAATCGCGTCGCCAAAGTCGAACGCGACGAGCCCCGGCATAACCGTATCTAAATCGATAACGGCTAAATGTTCGTGCGTAACGCCGTCGAACAGCACGTTGTTGCACTTGGTATCGTTATGCGTAACACGTAGCGGTAATTCGCCCGAGGCTTGCATTTTATACATTTTCGTAGCAAGCTCTTCAAACCCTAAATAGGCGTTGATTTCGTTTTGCACGGAGCTTTTTCTGCCGCATTTATCGTTTTCTATCGCAGCGCGGAACAGCGCGTAGCGGTTAACCGTGTTATGAAAATGCGGTATGGGTATAAATAACGTTTCAACCGGATAATCGGCTAGCTGGCGCTGAAATTCGCCGAAAGCTTTGCCCGATTCTTCTATTACGTTTAAATTATCGGTTTCGTTATAAGTAACGGAATCGTCAATATAGCGGCAACAACGCCAAAAACCGCCGTCTTCGTCGATATAAAATCCGTCGCCGGTTTCTACGTATTGATAGTGCAAAACGTAGCGCTTTGCCGTTGGGCGGGTAAGTTTGATTTTTTCGCGCACGTATTCGGTTACGGAGGTTATGTTTTGCATTACCTCTTTTGGCTTTTTAAACACGAACGTGTTTAGCCGCTGAACGATATAATCCTTTTTTTCGCCTCTGCGCATATAATACACGACGAAAGTATCGTTTATATGCCCGTTGTTAACCTTTTCGCTATATAAATACTCTCCGCCTATTTTAAATTTTTCGCATACGGATTTTAGCTTGGTTTCAACTTGTTTGGATATTTCGTTTTGATACATTTGTTACCCCTTCGTTTTTTTATTAATTTGCGTGCATTCGCGTTTAAAAACGCGCCTATACGTAAATAATACGTAACGTTTAAGCTTTTTGCTACACCACTCCGTTTATTCGAAATTTAGGCAAGGAGCTTTTAAAAGCCGCTCAATCGTTTGGAGATTTTTATGTTTTGGTTAGGTCTTACCGTCGGCTTATTGGTCGGCGCAAATATCGGGCTGATATTTTTTGCTTTGCTTAAATCCAGCGAAAAATAGAACCCGAGCAACGCAGGCTAAAAAGCCCTGCGACGTTAACGCGTGATCAGCTTTATTAACGCGCGTTTACGCATTTTTTTTACCGCTTTTTTAAACGGCAAGGCAAAAAATCGCACGCGCTTTTTTTAATTTACCGAACTATGACTTTTTAAGTTTATCACAAATAGTAAAATAAAGTCAAGTATAAAACCGAATAAAAGTTAATTTCTGCATTTTTGCGCTTTTTTAAAGCTAAAAAACTATTTTTCAGGCGTTCTTTGGGGCATAAAACGCATTATTATATAAAAAATACGCAAAATATTCACATGCTGATATTTGTTAAAATTACGGTTCTCGTTTATTTTTTAGCAATAAACGTTTACGGTTTTATTTTGATTTGCGCACAAAAAAAACCGCTCGACGAATCGAACGGAAAAAGAATTTCGGACGGTAAATTATTCGTTGCGGGCGCTTTGGGCGGAGCAACCGGCATTTACGTAGCCATGTTTATTTTTAAATATCGGCTTACCAGCCTGTTTTTAATGGTCGTTATGCCCGTGTTGATAGCAATAAATTTTTACGTGCTTATTTTCGGATTTTATAACGATTTTTGGCTTATAGAAAAAGAATTGCATTATTGATTTTAGCCGTTAAACGAACTTGCTAACCGTTAAAATTAAACCGCAAACCGTTAAAAGCTAGCCTTTAAATCTTAGCTTTAAGCTCTTGATTTTCGCGCCATAAAAGCGCTATAACCGTTTTAGAATCGGTAATTTCGCCGGATTTAACCATTTCGTAAGCGCGTTCTTTTTTTATCCACTCCACGGTAAGCTCTTCGTCGTCGTCTAGCCGCTGAACGGACTGCAAAAACTCCGAGGCGAAAAATATACCTATAACTTCGTCGTCGTAGCCGGGCGAAACGCAAACCTCGGCTATTTTAGTTAAATTTAAAGGTTTTAGGGCGCACTCTTCTTCGAGCTCGCGTGCGGCGGTAATAATAAAATCTTCGCCGTTTTCGCGCTTACCCGCGGGGATTTCGAGCATATATTCGTCTATTGCGTGCCGATATTGCCTAACGAAAGCGAACTCGCCGTTTTTTTCGGCAAGCACGCACGCTCCGCCGCTGTGGCGAACCACCTCGCGCAAAGCCTCGCCCGCGCCCAGCTTTACGTATTCGCGGTAAACTTTTATAACCTTACCTTCGTATATCGTTTGACTTTTTATAACTTTAGGCATAATTTAAGCCCCCTTGCTGCGGATATACATTATTTATACAAACTAAACAAGCAAATTACAAAATTTTGCAAAATTTTAGAATGCGCTCTATATCTTCGACGTCGCTATCTAAGCGTTTAAAAGTCATAATCGCGTATTTATAGCTTAAAAAAGCAACGCGAATTTGCGATTTATCGCCCAAAAACAAGCAATCTTTAAAAGCAGTTAAAATGGTTAAAACGTCGCTTTTTTTATCCTCTTTTACTTTTGCTTGCAATATTTTTTCGCGCTCGGTAACGATTATTTTTTGCACGTCTGCAAAGCAAGTGGAATAAATTTTGCGCCCGCCCTGCTCGCCGCGCTCCCCGTTTTTTTGCTCGTTCGCGCCCGAATTTTTAGCGCCGAAAGCAAACTCGCCATCTTCCCCTTCTAGTTCGAGCATGGCT
>CAYZWD010000069.1:3001-5386 GCA_964482115.1 uncultured Acidiphilium sp.
CTTTTGCCGAATTTATAGCCGCGTTTTTAAAGGGAATTAAAAACTTCGCGCAAAATTCCTTATAGCTTTTATCGTAATTTTCGGCGGGAAAATACGCCTCTAACATTTTAAATAAATCGGCGCGCTTAGAGTCGAAGTCGCTAAAAAGATAAAAACCCAAGGCTATAAGCTCTTTATCGCCGGCGGGGCGAATAAATTCGCCGTTTTTAAACGCGCGGCTGAAAGAGGCGGAATAATCGAACCCCTCCGCGCAAAAAGAAATTAATCCGAAAAAAAGTTTCGAGGCGGTTACGGCTTTTAACACCTCGGTTATTTTTTTATCGGCAAGTATATAGTTCGAAGAAAGCAAATCGTCAATTCTGCTTTCGAATCTGTTTATCGATTGAATTCGCGTTATCATCTACGTGCCCCGAGAATAAAAATGCTTAACGAGCCGCAAGCGGCTCTTTATATATCTTTATATATTCTAGCACAAAAATATTAAATTATCAAATTTAATTAGCCAAAACTATTGATTTTTTTCGTAAATTCGTTTATAATGTGTAATAGATTAATAAAGGGCCGATTTTCGGCTTATTTAGGAGGAGCAATTATTATGAAATCGATACAAATCTCTTTACAAATGGCAACCCAAGTTAAAAAGTTCGTTTCTTTGGTGCAAGACTATTCTTTTGAAATAGACCTCCGCAGCGATAGATACGTAGTTGACGCAAAATCGATTTTAGGTATTTTTAGCTTAGACCTTTCTAAGCCTATAAACGTTGAAATCCACGCAAGCGAAAAACAAGCCGCCGAATGCGATAAACTTATTGCCGACCTTAAACAGTTCGCTATTTAACGTCCGTTCGGCTTTGCCGATTTTTAGAATAATCGCGGCGCATATAATTTAGTTTATGCGTCGATCTCGTTTACTCTTTTTAGGTAAATGCGGATTTTTTGCGTGATTTACGCGGTTCTGCGTGTTTTTAGCCGCAGTTTTGCGCGGTTTAACGAGCTTTTTCGCGGTTTTCTCGGTTTTGCGCGAATGCGTTTGGTTTATTTTTAATTTTATACTTAAGCGAGGGGCGATATGCAGATTAAAGGCGACGCGCTTTTGAACAAGTTAATATTGCTTTTCGTTTTTGACAAAATGGAATGCCCGCTTACCGAAAACACTATTTTAGATATGTGCTGTTCTTCGAACGACTGGATATCTTATATGGATTGCAAGCCGATTATTTCGCAACTTTTGCAGCACGGTTTTATTTATTGCGTTTCCGGCGGGGGCGACCCGCTTTACAGCATTACTTCGGACGGGCGGGTTTGCCTTGCCGATTTCTTTGTTCAAATCCCCGCCTCTTTGCGCGAAAAAATTTCAAAATTCGTTAAGCAAAACCGCACTAAATACCGCAAAAAACAAGAATACATAGCCGATTATTATATGAATAAAGACGGCACTTACACGGTTAATTTAAAAATAGTAGAACCTTCTCACCCGCTTTTCGAGCTTAAAATGGTAGTTCCAAACAGGCTTACGGCTAAAAATATTTATAAAAAATGGGAAGAAAAAGCTGCCGACGTGTACGGCACGGTTTACGATAATTTAGTTGATTAAAGGAGTTTTTTTACTATGCAAACTTACAGCACTAAGGGCACTTGTTCGCGCCAAATTCTTTTCGACGTTACCCCCGATAATAAGGTTGTCGGCGTTAAATTTATAGGCGGTTGCAGCGGCAACCTTCAAGGCGTTTCGCGCTTGGTTAACGGTATGGATATAGACCAAGTTATTTCTACGCTTAAAGGCATTAAGTGTAGGAGCAATACCTCTTGCCCCGACCAACTTGCCACCGCTCTAGAATTGTATAAAGCCAAAACTAAGGCTGCGGAAGCTGAAAAATCGGATAAATAATTTATATTTTTAAGTATTTAAATAAAAAACGCAACTAAAACGGGGCTTTAAAGGCGGTTTACCGCTTTTAATTTACGAGCCCTTCTTTTGGTTGCGTTTTTATTTTAGTTTTTTACTTGAACTTTTTTTTGGTTGCGCGCTTTTACGCGCGCCTTTTTTCACGCGTTTTATTTACACGCGTTTTACTTGCGCGGATTTTGTTTGCTCAGTCGGGTTGAATTTTTGCGAGTGTTATACGCATCGGGCGGCAATTTCTGTTAACAGCGCAGCGGCAAATTCGGATATATCCGAAACGTAAGTTTCACCCTTGCGGTTACGCACCGATATTTTGCTTTCGTTTTGAATTTCGCTATCGCCTATTATTACCATATACGGCACTTTTGCGGTTTGCGCGTCACGAATTTTGCGCCCTATTTTTTCGCGGCGAATATCTGTTTCGACGCGTAAGCTTAACCCTTCCAATATTTTGCGTACGTTTTCGCAACGGGGTATCCCCC
>CAYZWD010000070.1:0-5364 GCA_964482115.1 uncultured Acidiphilium sp.
TTCTTTAGGTAAGCCGCACTCGTGAAGATAACGGCGCGCGTGCTCCGAATAAGCTAAGTTTACGTCTGAAATAATATCAACGATTCGGCGGTTAGTTTCTTCGGGTAAGCATTCGTCCTTACAGCGATTGCCAGCCTCCATGTGGAAGATAGGAATATGCAAACGCTTTGCCGCTATCGCCGAAAGGCAGCTATTCGTGTCGCCGAGGATAAGAAGCGCGTCGGGCTTGATTTGACTCATTAACTTATAAGAACAATTAATTATATTGCCGACGGTCGCGCCTAAATCGTCGCCTACCGCGTCCATATACACTTCAGGGGCGGCTAATTTTAAGTCGTTAAAAAATACGCCGTTCAAATTATAATCGTAATTTTGCCCCGTATGCGCAAGAACCGTGTCGAAATATTTGCGGCACTTAGTTATAACCGCCGCCAAACGGATAATTTCGGGGCGCGTGCCCACGATTATTAATAGCTTAAGCCTGCCGTCTTCTTTAAATTTTATATCTGAATAGTCAAGTTTTATATTATTATCCATTATTTTACCACCTCAAAGAACGTATCGGGACGCGACGGATTGAATTTTTCATTCGCCCACATAATAGTTACTAAATCTTCCGTTTCAGATAAATTTATAATGTTATGTGTGTAACCCGGTAAAATATATATCGCCTGTATATTTTTGCCCGAAACTTCAAAACTCAAAACCTCGTCGCTGCCTATTTTTCTTTGTTCTATAATTCCGTGCCCGGAAACCACAATAAAGAGTTCCCATTTGGTATTGTGCCAATGTTCGCCTTTTTTGATGCCGGGTTTTGAAATATTCACGCTGAACTGTCCGCAGTTTGCCGTCTTTAAAAGCTCGGTAAACGAGCCTCTCTCGTCCACGTTCATTTTAAGCTGAAGGCAAACTTTTTCTTTAGGCAAATACGAAAGATAAGTGCTATAAAGCTTTTGCGCAAAAGATTTTTCGGGTATTTCGGGCATTACGAGCGTTTTCGGCTGATTTTTAAACCCCTCCAATAAATCCGCTATTTCGCCTAGCGTTACTTTGTGCGTTATCGGCGCGGCACAATATTTACCGTTTTCGCAAAGCAACGTGTTTATTCCGTCGAACTCGCAACGATGCTCGCACCCGACTAGCGCGTCGAATGCTTCGTCGATTAAGTCGTCGATATACAAAAGCTCTAGCTCGATAGCTCTATCGTTAACTGTTATGGGCAAATCATTTGCGACGTTATGGCAAAAAGTCGCAACGGCGCTATTGTAATTCGGCTTACACCATTTGCCAAACAAATTCGGGAAGCGGTAAACCAAAATTTTTGCCCCCGTTTGCTTGGAATAATCAAAAAACAAATCTTCGCCGGCTTTTTTACTTCTGCCGTAATCGCCGTCATATCTGCCTATGCACGTCGCTTGAATAGACGACGAAAGCATTACCGGGCACTTATTTTCGTGCTTTTTTAGCGTTTCTAGCAGCGTAGAGGCAAAGCCAAAATTGCCTTGCATAAATTCTTCTTTGTTTTGCGGACGGTTTACGCCGGCAAGATTAAAAACGAAATCGCACTTCTTGCAATATTCATCAAGAAGGGCAAAATCCGTATCGATGTCATACTCGAATATCTCACCTATTTTTAACTCGGGGCGAGTTTTATCCTTTCCGTCTTTCAGGTTTTTTAAAGCTGCGCAAAGATTTTTACCAACGAACCCCTTTGCCCCCGTTACTAAAATATTCATCTTAGCGCCCCATTTTTGCAAGCTCATCTTGCACGTACGCAAGGCTTGCTATTTTTGCCTTCGTTTCTTCAACGTTTAAAATTTGAGTATTGTTAGAATTGAACTCGGTTAAAGTATTGCGCTTTTCGTCGCCCTCTTTAAAATATTTATCGTAGTTAAGCCCGCGGTTGTCCGCCGGCACACGGTAAAATTTGCCCATATCTACGGCTTTAGCGCATTCTTCGTTAGTTAGCAGCGTTTCGTACATCTTTTCGCCATGACGAATTCCTATTACGCGAATATCTTCTTTTTTGCCACCGAATAACTCGCAAACGGCCTCCGCTTGAGTTTTTATAGTGCAAGCAGGCGCTTTTTGAATCAATAAATCGCCGTTTTCACCATGCTCGAACGCAAACAATACTAGATCGACCGCCTCTTCTAACGACATAATAAACCTCGTCATCTTGGGCTCGGTTATAGTTATAGGTTGTCCGTTCTTAATTTGATCGATCCAAAGCGGAATTACGCTCCCGCGCGAACACATTACGTTGCCGTAACGCGTGCAGCAAATTTTGGTTTTCCCGCTGTTTCTTGAACGCGCAACCGCAACTTTTTCTTCGATAGCTTTTGTTATGCCCATAGCGTTAATGGGGTATGCGGCTTTATCGGTGGATAAACAAATTACGCTTTCAACACCCGCATCTATTGCGGCGGTTAAAACGTTATCCGTGCCGATTACGTTAGTGCGAACCGCCTCCATCGGGAAAAATTCGCACGACGGAACTTGTTTGAGCGCGGCGGCATGGAATATATAATCAACGCCGTGCATAGCCCCGCGGCAAGATTCTAAATTGCGCACGTCGCCTATATAAAACTTAATTTTTTCGGCAACTTCGGGCATTTTTGCCTGAAATTCGTGGCGCATATCGTCTTGCTTTTTCTCGTCGCGCGAAAAAATGCGGATTTCGCCTATATAGGTTTTTAAAAATCTATTAAGCACCGCGTTGCCAAACGAACCAGTTCCCCCGGTTATAAGTAATGTTTTATTTGTAAACAAGCCCATAAATTAATTACCTCTTCTTTTTTTTATAATCGTTCTTTTTATCTTACCGCCAATGAGGCGCGCAAAATCGTACAACTTCCTAACAAACGACACCTTAAAACAAGTTTTATACGCATTTTTAAGGCCTTTCGTTTGATAAATTTTCCAAAACTCATCACTTTTGTTCGGCTTTTGTACCGATTTTTGAAGTGCAGAATTTCCCTTTAAAACATCGTTGTATGTAACTTGTTCCACAACTAAATTATGACGAACATCGTTAAAAACCGCCGCTCCTCTAGCAGTGTTCAATATAACAGCCGAGGCGCCTTTATTATCGCTGAAATCAGGTAACACGTTTTCAATTCCCCAAAAGTCACCGAGCGAAATATCGCTTAAAACGTTATTACCTTTAAATTTACATTGATAACAAGATTCTCGCAAATATAGGTTCGTTAAGAACCCTTTGATATATTCATCTCTATTTCCAACCGCACTATATTCATTTCCGTTTGCAAATAATAATAATAATACGGATTTTCTCCAACCAAAACGCTTATTTCTAAAATCGACTTTTACTATTTTTGATTGAAATTCACTTTCTTTTATCGTAGCATATTCTTTCCATATTAACGGCGAGGGAACACCATGGCATATTACGTCAATCGTTAATAGTTTTTCGTAATCTTTGCCAAGATAAGCCTTAAGCGCAGATACTTGACACGACGTACCGACAAACAAAACTTCTCTGCCCGTTTTTAGCATTTTTTTAACTGTTTCATACGAATCGCCTATCTCGCTTTGCAAATATTTTGAACCGTACAATTTAGATAAATCTTCTTCACGTTCTATGCCGATATGCTTTATCGATTTAAAATCGTCGGAATATGCAGCCCCGAAAACTATACCGCTTCTGCTTAATATTTCGTTTGCGATGCATCCGAAAAGACCGCCCGATGAACTGACTATTCTCGTTTTATCATCAGTGTTATATGCCGCATATGCCGTCTTATTTTCGTCAATTGACTTTGTATTCAAAATCGGACATATTTTATCACACAATCCGCAATTTACACACATTGCTTTATCGATGAAAGGATATAAAAATCCTTTCTCGTCTGTAATCATAGAAATACAACTTTTTGGGCAAGCATTCGCGCAAGCCGAGCATCCACAACATAGATTTTTACTAGTAATTTCAATCATACTTTTTTAAAAATTTTTTTTATCGGTTTTAAAATCAAACCCTTTTCATAATCATTAAGACCAATAAACCACATTGAAGCACAATACACCAATGCATACGCTATTATTGCAACAAGCAAGCCCCATACCGACGTTATATCAACAAGCAAAACTAGCGCAATTCCAAAGACAATTGGAATAATTAAAGCTATAGACATACGCGCTATATTTTTCCAAAACAAAATTATATTAATTTTAAGCTTTTTTTGGTAATATATATTCATTACCAAACCATTTGCTAAAAGCAACGAAATCGCGGTACCCACCGCCGCACCGACAGCGCCGTATTTTTGGCACATAAAAATTGTTAATACCAAATTCAATATTGCCATTCCAAGATAAACGAAAGATCTAAATTGATGTTTATTAGCTGCGCGTTGAATCTCTATGCCAAGATTTTGTATTAAAGGTACGGTTATGGGGATCATTAACAATAAAGCTACAAAATACGCATCAGTATACCCGGGGCCAGCCCAATAGTGTATAAACGACTTTCCGAAGAATACAAATCCGCTAGCTATTAACGCCAAAATACAAAATTGAATTCTGCCTACCTTTATAAATAATTCAGTTAATTTTTTGTTTCTGGTTTGCTCGTCTATATCTCTATTGTTATATATTAAATGAATTCTAGGGGTAAATACTCCAGAAATCGATGTTGAAAACATTTGATAATACGTTTCAATTGTATACCCCGCCGAATATATAGCAACCACGGTAGTACCTTTATATCTTGTAAGTAAAAGCTTATCTACATTTGAATTTATTTGGTCTACTATTAAGTTTATTGCAATAAACGCGGTATACGCAAACAAACTTTTAAAAAGCCCTTTTTCAAACGAATGAAAAATAAATTTTTGTTTTAGTTTACCAATAACGTATATTAAATAAAGAATATCAGTAAAAATAGCGATGCCCACAGTTACCGAAACCATCGCTATAGACTTATATCCCATTAATAACAATGGTATAGTAACGAGTGGGCTTACCACGGTTTTTAATATACCCAAGGCTTTTAAAAAGATGAATTTCTCGTGCGCGCTAATAATATTAGAAAAAACGCTCATCGGAAAAGACACAGCCAAGTTCAACGTAAGCAACAGCATTAACACGCGAGCAATACTATATTCTTCCTGAGTTAAACCATCGTTAAACACCAAATTAAGATGTTCCGTCAAAAACAAACCGCAAACTAAAGCAATTAACCCTATTATAAAAAATACTATCAAAAACAAACCGTTTAACTTGTATATAGAAACGTCGTCATTGTCTTTTTTATATTTAGCATAATAACGAATATAGCTACTGTTAAAACCAAGGCTTAATACTGACAACATAGATATCGTTGAAGATACCGTATTATAA
>CAYZWD010000071.1:0-5291 GCA_964482115.1 uncultured Acidiphilium sp.
CGGCTTTTAAACGGCTTTCCGCGTTAACCGAGTTCACCGACCTAGGCAGCGGTTTTAAAATCGCCATGCGCGATTTGGAAATTCGCGGCGCGGGCAACGTGTTAGGGCGCGAGCAGCACGGGCACATGGATAAAATAGGCTACGAACTGTATTCCAAACTGTTAAAACAAGAGCTCGAAGATAAACCCGCCGAGGTCGAAACCGAAACCGAAATAAGCGTAAGCGCTTATATTCCGGACGAATATCTCGCCGCGGGCGAACAGCGAATGGAATGTTATAAGCAAATTGCCGAAATTAACTCTGCGGAGGACGAATCGCGCGTTCGCTCGCTTATCACCGAAAACTACGGCAGATTGCCCGTCGAGGTAGAAAACTTGTTCGCGATAGCCAAGCTCCGCAGGCTTTGTTCGCGTTCGGGCATAAAAAAGGCGATAATTTCGAAAAAGGATTCGCGTTTGATTTTTACCGATTTGCAGTCGCTTAAAAAATCGGAGGCGCTTACAGCCGCCGTGGCAAGTTCCAACGGCAAGTTTAAGTTCGATTTTTCTTCGGATATAGCCGTTGCCGCGGGCGACTTTTTTGCTTGCGAGCGCGACGTGCTTTACGCCATGCTAGAGCTTTTAAGCGCCGCGGCGTAGTTTTAGCCGAATTTTTATGCCGATTCGCGCATAATCATAATATATTAGTAATTTTTTAAGGTAAATTTCGCCAATCGAACAAAAAGTTCTTGCTTTATCCGATTTAATCTTGTATAATATATCAATGAGTAAAAGCGGGCGTATGCGCGTGCGCGGGCTTAACGCTTTAGCGCAAGTTTTTTTTGCGCGTCGGCGGCGCTTTGCTCATAAGGCTTACCGTTAACGCTTTTGCGGGTTGCGTGCTCGCCGCGTTCGGGGTAAAAACCTAAGAAATAAATTTTTCACCATTACCGGTGCAGGACAGTTTATGAAAAAGATCCTTACCAAAATCGTAACCGCTTTCACGGTAGCGGCGCTTGCGCTTTCTACGTTTGCCGGCTGCGGTTTAATCACTACCAATACCGAAAAAGACTTGGCTCAAGTAGTCGCCTCGGTAAAAATCAGCGATGACGTTAACGCCGAAGAAGTTTTTAAAAAAGAAATGCAATCGGCTTATATGTCTTACGGCTATTATTACGTAGCCTCTTACGGCTATACGGAATCTAAAGCGTATTCGCTCATTTTAGATAACCTCGTTAGCAATAGGGTAGTAATTCAAAAAGCCCGCGTAGAATTAGGCACGCTTTATAACGCGCTTCTTTCGGGTAGTAAAAAAGCCGACACCGATTTTAAGAACAATTTCTTAAGCGACGCGCAAGCTAACAAAACCGCAATCGACTTTAAAGACGGCGGCGTTGAAACGCTTAAAAAATACCTCACCGCATACGAAGAGGCTCAGGTTCTTTACGAGGTTAGAAAAAATATCAACTCCGTTATAGACAGTTACGATACCGATGACGACGACGATGACGCAGAGGTAGAAGACGAAACCTTTACCGCCCGCGCCTCCGCTTACGTAGCGCCCGAAACTTTAACCGACGAATACGAGCTTAAGGGCGTTACCCCCACCGATTACGACTATAAGGTGGCGGACGTTACGATTAACGCCGGTTGGGAAACCTTAAAAGGTCAATACGATAACATGCGCGATTTAAACGAAGCCGTTTACGACGCGTATAAAATAGATCTTTCGGGTTCTAGAAAAAAAGCGTTGTCTAAGGCGATTAAGGCGCTTAAGAAAAACGGTTTGCTTTTACAAAAAGAATCGTATAACTTCTCTGCCAACGCAGACGAGGTTTTGAAATATTCGTATTTTGCCGATCTTTTAAAATCTCAATACGAATCCGCCGTCGTAGCTAAGTACGAAGCCTCTTTGCACGACGACGTTGAAAACAAGCTGGATAACGACGCGCTTTGGGAACAATACGTTATCGATTATAATCAACAAAAGTTCAACTATTCTAACGACCGCTCCGCTTACGAAACCGCTTTAGACGGTGCCGATGAGGATACCTTCGTTATTTGCAACCCCTACGACGGCGAAAAATACGGCTACGTTGCTAACTTGCTTATCGGCTTTACGGACGAGCAAACTTCGTTGCTCAAAGATTATTCCGCAAAAGCGGGCGTTACCGACGAAGATATCGCCGCGTTCAGACAAGGGCTTTTAGAAAAATTAGTCGCTAAAGACCAACGCGTAACTTGGGCTCAATCGAACTACGGCGATTATGCGGACGGCAAGTTCTCGTTCGAAAACAAACATTTCGCTAGTGAAAAGTCGGTTGCAAAACTGGGCAACTTTATCGGCGAGATAATCGGCGCGTCTTCCACTACCTCCGAAAACGACGATAAGGTTGAAGAAACCAAGTGGGCGTTCGATAATATCGTTGCAAGCGCTATTCCTTTCGATAGCTTCGTTACTAATTATTTAAGCGGTTTAGGCATCGAAAAACTTATTTATAACGGCAAAGCCGCTACCGTAGGTTCGGTTAACGTTTCTGATTTCGACGAGGTTAAGGCTCAGTTCGACGACCTCATTTACGCTTTCTCAACCGACCCCGGTTCGCTCGGCAAATATTACGGCTATACCTATTCGCCCGTTAACTCTGCAAAAACTTACGTTGAAGAATTCGCTAACGCCGCAAAAGCCGTGGTAGAGGCAGGCAAAGGCGCTTACACCATCGTTGCTACCGATTACGGTTATCACGTAATGCTTTGCACTAAGGTTATCGAAGGTTCTTCTGCCGACGAATACGTTCCCGGCGACGAAGTTAAGGGCAAAAGCAAATTTATAGCCGACCTTGAAATCGAGGGCACTTTCGCTAACGAATATTACACCACTAAGTTCGATTCGATTTGCGATAACGAAGTAACTAAAATCGCTAACCAACTCGTTAAGGAATATAAAAAGAAAGTTACCAAATATCGCGACGCTTACGCCAATCTTATCGACGCGGCTGACGAAGCGGCTGACGATTAATTAAGGTAATATAATAAACGATTACGTGGCGTGGCGGCGGTAATTCGCGGCTGCGCCATTTTCTATTTTTAAATCGCAAACGCAAAAAATCGCAAACGCAAAAATTCGCGAACGCAAAAATTCGAAAAGCAAAAATCGCTAAAAAACGCGAATGTAAAATTAAAAAAAACAAAAAATCGCTAAAAAATCGAGCGGAGGAAAGTAAAAATGACAGTTAAATTTACAAAAATATCGCCCGAGGCTATTACGCCCACTTACGGTAGCACTAGCGCGGCGGGCGCGGATTTGTATAATTACGCGGGTAACGTGGTTATTCCCGCCGGTTCAACCGCTTTTGTAAGCACGGGTATCGCGCTTGAAATTCCCGAAGGCTACGTAGGGTTGGTTTATGCCAGAAGCGGGCTTGCTTGCCGCGATGGGCTTGCTCCCGCAAATAAGGTCGGCGTTATCGATAGCGATTATCGCGGCGAAGTTAAAGTTGCGCTTTTTAACCACTCCGATAGCGAAAAAACCGTTAAAAAAGGTGATAGAATCGCTCAGCTGGTTATAACCCCGTATCTGCGCGCGGAGTTTTTAGAGGGCGAACTTTCTTGCACCGAACGTGCTTCTGGCGGTTTCGGTTCTACGGGTAAATAACGTTTTGCTAAAAATTCGTTTATCATCTTGTTTTATAGCTTTTTGTTTTATAAAAAGTTTAAATCGGTTATACAGCCGTTTTTTGAGGTAATCTCTAAAAAATCGGCTTTTTCTTTGCCTTTTTTTATTAAAACAATGCCGTTTTTCGCTTTTAACGGCGGCAAAAAGAACTCGAAATCGCCTATAAATTCGGGTATAAAATCTTTATTTTCGCATAAATCGGGTGAAAGATAGTCTGAATAGTTTGCGTTTAAAAATACTTCTTCTAAAAACGCGTAAGGCAAAAGTGACCCATTAAGTTCACTTATCCGAACGCCGCGTGTAAACGTAAGATAGCTGCTGGTCGGCTCGGTTAAATTTATAACTTCGCGCTTTTGCAGTTTGCAAACGCCTATATTTTTCGTGGTTAAGGTTAGCGTTTCTTGCGCTTTTTGCAAGTCAAAAACGAACTCGTCGCACTCGCGCTTTAAATAAAGGCGGGGCGCGTTTTTAATGTCGAATAAAAAAACGTTTTTTTTATCGCGCGGGCCGATTGCGGTCAGCAATAAAAAACCGTTTAGCAGTTTAAATTCGAATTTATCGCAATCGCAGTCGCCTAAGCTAAAAACTCCGCCGCCTGCGTTCGTTTGTATAAACGCTTGCGCCGCACCCGCGTTAAAAACGCAAGCGTAAACGCCGTCGCCTAAATTATCCGCAAAAAAAAGCTCACCTTTTAAAAGTGCGTGTTTAAAGCCTGGCAAAACCAAAAAGTCACCGTATAGGTCGATTATCCGCACGTTCGATGAATTATTTTCGTTTAAAAACACGCTTTTTAGTTGCGCGTTGCACGGCAAAAGTTTCGCGTTTAGCGGAATAAATTCGCAAAAGCCTTTAAGCTCGTCAAGTTCGGTAAAAGCGGGGTTGTTGCCCGCGTAGCCCAAAAATTCGCCGTCAAGTTTTAACGCGCAACGGCGTTTAGATAAAAAGTAGCACCGCATAATCTTTTAACCGTAATATTTTATTAATTTTTTTTGCGCGCTATGATTAAAAAATAAGTTTTTTGTTAATAATTTTCGTAGTTGTTAACGGAGGAGTTTAAAATGAAAGCGTTTACCCAAAAAGAAAAGGCATTATTAAAATCGTTAGTTAAATCGGCAAGCAGATCCGGCAAACCGTTGTGTTCGGCGTTTAGCGAGTGCGCCCAAAAAACGGGGCGGGCTAGCGGCAGCGTGCGCAATTATTATTATCGCTCGGTTGCAAAAAGCGGCGGGCTTCCGCCCGTAAAAACGGCGGTTAAGTTCACCAAAGAACAAGAAATCGAATTGATTCGCGCGGTTTTATCCGCAAGGTTAAAGCACGGTTCAACCCGAAAAGCCATATATTATTTAGCCGGGGGCAATCAAACGCTTGCAAGGCGTTATCAAAACAAATTCGCGTCGCTTTTAAAAAACAGCCGCGCCCTCATAATGCGTGAAGCGCTTATTCAAAAACAACGCGAGGGCGTATGTTTTAACCCTTATCGAACACGCGCCGTTCGCGAAAAAGCAATTAAAGCAGGGCGCAAACTAGTCGCTTTTTAACCGTCGTTTTTTATTTTTTAACCGCGTTTTTTAAATCGATTACGCGCAAAAGTGCCGTTATAGGTCGATTATCAAATATTTGATAATAAATTATATTAG
>CAYZWD010000072.1:0-5253 GCA_964482115.1 uncultured Acidiphilium sp.
GATTAGTAACGTCGCTTAAAAACTTAGCACTCATGCCCACGCCGTTTTCTATTTGCAACAGCGCGCCATAGCTTTCAAGCGGGGGGAGTTTTTCGCCCGCTTTAAAATAAAACTCGTCTGCCAAGCAAAACTTATTTCCGCCGTTTTTTGCGTTAAGGCCGTTAACCTGCTCTATAACGCTTTTTGCATATTCGGGGGTTATATCGTCTATATGATAAAGCCCGTCGCGATATTTTGTTATTCCGCACGGCACAACCGCCGCCGATAAAAGATTTTTATATTTATACAGCCCGTTCACGGTGTAATCGAGCTCTTCTTTATCGTTTACGTCTTTAACCAACACCACTTGAGCGTTGAATTCTATACCGTTTTTTTCAAAAATATCTAGATATTCGGTTATTTTATAAGCAAACCGATTGCGCAGCATAGCGTTGCGCACGCTGCCTTTTAGCGCTTGCACCGAAATATACAGCGGGCTTAGCTTTAAGCGGATTATGCGCTCCACGTCGGCTTCGCTAAGGTTGGTTAGCGTTACGAAGTTGCCATGCATAAAGCTTTGGCGATAGTCGTCGTCTTTAACGTAAAGCGAATCGCGCATGCCGCACGGCATTTGCCTAACGAAACAAAAAATACAATCGTTTCGGCAAGTGCGAATAGCTAAACCGTCGTCAACGAAAGTAAGCCCCAAGGTTTCGTCGTCGTCCTTTTCGATTTCGACGGTAACCCTTTCGCCGCCTTTTGCCAAAACCTCTATGGTAAATTGATTTTGCGAATCGTAATATAAATAATCTAAAACGTCAATCGCCTCGTGCCCGTCGAACGATAATATTTTATCGCCCGCCTCGAACCCCTCTTCAAAGGCGATTCCGTTATTAAAAACCTCTTTAATTTCAAGCATAATTACACGTTGTTAGCGTTTTTTTCACGCAAAGCCGCCTCTGCTTTTGAAAACGCGCAACCGCAATAGTTTTGGCGGTAAAGCCCGTATTCTTTCGAAGCGGTAGTAGAAAGTAAAAATCCGTTTTGTTTTTTAAAATCGCACGGAACCCATTTAACGCCGTACTTTTTTGCCACCCTCTCGCCTATTTCGTTAATTAGCACGGCGTTTTTGTGCGGGCTTACCGTAAGCGTAGTGGTAAAGCCGTCGTAGCCGTTTTTAAAAGCGAAGTCGGCTGTTTTTTCAAGCCGTAGCGCAAAACACTTTTCGCATCGTTTGCCGCCCTCGGGTTGATTTTCCAGTCCGCGGCAAACCGCGTAAAACTCGCTCGCGTTATAATCCTCGATAAACAGCGGAATTTTATCGCCGTAAGCCTCGTGCAAAAAGCGCCGTTGCTCGCTAGATCTATGCAAAAATTCTTGCTCGCCGTCAATATTCGGGTTGTAATAATAAACGGCTAAGTCGCATTTGTCAACGAGCCTAAAAATGCAAGCCGTAGAACATGGCGCACAGCACGAATGAAGCAATAATTTAAACTTTTTGCCGCCGCTTAAAGCGCTTTCAAATAAGCTTTCGCGCTGTTTTTCGTAATTTATCAGCATTAAAAGCCTCTGTTTTATTTTTTTATAGCTACAAAGCCAAAGATTTTACTTATTTCGGCTTGTTGTTGTTTTTACGTTGCAGCTTAATTTTTGGCTGCCGAATCACCTTCGTTTTCGGGCTTGGCTGTGGCAACTTTTATTATAAAAATTACAAGCATAATTATGGCAATAATCACCAGCCCGTAAATTATGTAGTCTACGTATTCTTTAAAAAACAAGGTGAGCAGCGTAATTATAGTGCCCGCAATCAAGTTGCCTATCGATATAGCCGTTATCATTTCTATAAACGAAAAGCCTAAAAACGCGGCGATCGCCGTGCCCGTCCACACGCCCGTTACGGGGAACGGAACCGCAACGAAAACCAGTAAAGCGCGCGTCATTATTTTGCGGGCGTATTTTTCGTCGGGCGCGCCTTTGGCCTTTAAACTTAATTTGCGCGCTTTGCCGTATAAAACGCTTTCTACTTTTTCAATAAACCCTTTTATAAACGGTATTTTTTTAAGCAGATTGAATATCGGTATCAGCAAGAAAAATACGGGAATCGATACGAGCGTAGAGCCTAAAAACGCAAGCCCCGCCGTGCCGAAAAGGTCTATGCCCATTTTTGCGCCGATAGGTATCGCGCCTTTTAGCTCTACCAACGGAAATGCGGAAACGAGTATTACGCTAAATATCGGGCTTCCCGTTATCGATAATAAAAAATCAGCTAATTTTTGTGCCATTTCGTTCCTTTTTTATTGATTTTTGATGATTGATAATGTATTATATTAAAAGTAAGCCGCAAAAAAACGCAAAACCGATTGCAAAAAACTGCAAAAGCGTTTGTTAAACGCGTCGCTCGGCGGTTTTATCGCGCGTGCTTACACAATCTCACTATTATTATATCACATTTTTTTATAAATTAAAAGAGTTTTTAAGGAGGTTTAGCCGTTTTATGACTTTACAACAGCTTTTATCGCCTTTTCGCCGCGCGCTAGACGATTATAACATGATAACCGACGGCGATAAAATAGCAATCGGGCTTTCCGGCGGCAAGGACAGCGTGCTTTTGCTATACCTTTTTGCCGCGTTAAAACGGTTTTACGATAAACCGTTTGAGATAACCGCTATTAATATCGATTTAGGCTTTAGCGAATTGCAAAGCGAAAAAAACGCTACGCAAAACGAATACGGCGATACCTTCGGCAAAGACCTAAGCACCGCCGCGCTAGGTTTAAAAGCCGAATGCGAACGCTTGGGGGTTGGCTTCGTTAGCGTAAAAACCGATATAGGCAAAATTGTTTTTAAAGACCGAAACGAAAAAAGCCCATGCAGTCTGTGCAGTAAAATGCGCAGAGGCGCGCTTATTACCGAGGCTAAAAAACAAGGTTGCACTAAGCTAGCGCTCGGGCATCACTACGACGACCTTTTAGAAACTTTCGTGCTTTCCGCCTTTTACGAGGGCAGACTTTCTACCTTTTTGCCCGTTACCTCATTAAACGACGAGCACGATATTTCGGTAATTCGCCCGATGATTTATATTAAAGAAAAAAATATCCGCGCCTTTATGCGCGATAAGCCCGTTTTTAAAAACCCCTGCCCCGTGGATAAACACACCCAACGGCAATACGCAAAGGAGCTTTTAAAACATATTAACGACGCCGTCCCCATCGCCAAAGACAATTTATTTAACGCGATAACCCACCCCGAACGCTCGCACTTGCCCCAAAAGCCCGATAATACTTAATATCCGCGTAACCGTCCGCGTAGTCGTTAACTATTTTTTTAACTGTTAGAGAGCCGAATCAACGGCACAGCAAAAAACGCCCGAGCACATGCAATCTGCGCCCGAGCGTTTTTATTTTGGTTTGCCTTAAAATTATTCAGCAACGGCAGTAGCGCCGGCTTCTTTAAGCTTTTCAACCATTTTGGTAGCTTCGTCTTTGGGAAGAGCTTCCTTAACGGTGCCAAGTTTTTCAACGAGGTTCTTAGCTTCAACAAGGCCAAGACCGGTGAGCTCGCGAATTACCTTGATAACGGCAATCTTGTTAGAACCGAAATCTTTTAATACTACGTTGAATTCGGTTTTTTCTTCAGCGGGAGCAGCTTCGGCAGCGCCTGCAGCGGGAGCAGCAGCTACGGCTACGGGAGCAGCAGCGCTAACGCCAAATTCCTCTTCTAAAGCTTTAACGAGGTTGTTGAGTTCGAGAACGGTAAGACCTTTAATATCTTCCATTAATTTTGCAATATCAGCCATTTTTGTATCCTCCGATTTTTTATACAAATCAATAAATAAAATATTTTTTTGCTCGTTTTTAAAAGCGAGCGGCTTTTTCAGCTTAAGGTTGCCGAACACCGATTTTTTTAAAGCGAAACCACCGCTTTTTTGTAATTTCGTTTTGCCGCGATTAAAGCGATGCTTTTTAAACGGCTAGCGAATAACGGCTTAATACTATTAAGCTTCTTTCGCTTTTTTTTCTGCAACGGCGTTGAGCGCGATAACCACGCTGCGAAGCGTTGCGGAAAGAACACCCGCGAACTTCGATACCGGCGACTGCATAGAGCCGAGCATCTTCGCGATGAGTTGTTCTTTGCTGGGCATAGCGGCAAGAGCCTTTACGCCGTTAACGTCAACGTAGCTACCGTCGACGTAAGCGCTTTTAACGGCAAGCTTATCGCCGTATTTTTTAACGGCTTCAACGATAACCTTAGCAGCGCCCGTTTCGTCGCTACCGAATGCTACAGCGGTAGGGCCGTTAAGATCTTCGTCGAACGAAGTAACGCCCATTTCGTTAAACGCTTTTCTTACCAAAGTGTTTTTAAGAACTTTGTATTCAACGTTTACCTTGCGGAATTCGTTACGTAGCTCCGTGTCTTCCGATACCGTTAAACCCTTATAGTTTACAAAGACGACCGATTTACTGTTTTTAATCTTTTCGGAAACGTCTTCTACTACTTTCTTTTTGAGTTCGAGATTAGCAGACAAACCTTTTCACCTCCGATTTTATTTAAGCAACCAAAAAAAACTGCGCCGCCGCAAGGCAACGCAGGTTAAAACCATATAACGACCGCACGCAGTTATGGCACGCCAAAACGCACGCGCGAACATTAAATAAACGTTACCTCGGCAGGTTTGCCCGCAAGCAAGCTTGCGCACAATTATAACCGGCTTTCTTCGGCTATTTACTTATTACTTTAACATTGTATCACCCGCAAGGGCGTTTTGTCAAACGAATTTGCGGGCGAAAACGATTTTGTTTGCTTTTTTTGTTAAAAAGCGGTTTTTAATTTTTTAATTTAAATTAAACGGATACTTTAGCGTTTACCTTAACGCCGGGGCCCATCGTAGAAGCCAAAGCAATGTTCTTTATATAAACACCCTTTGCCGCGGCGGGTTTAGCCTTAACGATAGCGTCCATAAGAGCGCGATAGTTTTCTAAAAGTTTATCCTTACCAAAGCTCTTTTTGCCGATAATGCAGTGGATAACCGCGGTTTTATCAAGCCTATATTCAACTTTACCGGCTTTAACGTCGTTAACGGCTTTGGTTACGTCCATAGTAACCGTGCCGGACTTCGGGTTCGGCATTAAGCCCTTAGGACCTAAAACTTTACCGATACGGCCGATTAAGCCCATCATATCGGGCGTGGCGATAACTACGTCGAAATCGAACCAGTTTTCTTTTTGAATTTTGGTGATCATATCCTCGGCGCCAACGTAATCGGCACCGGCGGCG
>CAYZWD010000073.1:0-5245 GCA_964482115.1 uncultured Acidiphilium sp.
TACCTATACTACTACCGAGCCGAGCGGGCTTTACTATTTGCGGAAACCCCAAAGCGTTTTGCAGCCGACCGAGCACGGCATTTTTGTTTTTAAAAAACACGTCGCGCTCAACCGTTTCGTAATCTGCGTTAGGCACGCCTAGCGCGTTTAAAACGAGCTTAGCGCAATCTTTATCGATACTTACGGCTGAGCAAAAAATATTCGGCGAAACGAACGGTACGCCGCAAAGCTGCATTACCCCGCAAAGCGAACCGTCCTCTCCGTTTACGCCGTGCATACAGTTTATCGCCGCGTTAATCACGGCAAATGCTTGAATTTTTCGCCCGCTTTTACAATACAA
The DNA here is from genome assembly GCA_964482115.1 of uncultured Acidiphilium sp. Taxonomy (GTDB): domain Bacteria; phylum Bacillota; class Clostridia; order Christensenellales; family Borkfalkiaceae; genus HGM11416. The sequence goes on from CAYZWD010000073.1 coordinate 341, forward strand.
AACGTTATCGTTAAACGAAAAAAGTACTTTTTTTAGCCGCTTATAATCAACGCTTTTATAAAACGCAAGAGAGTTTAGCCCCTCGCCGCAATAACAAGAACCGTCTTTATCGACAAACACGGCAAGCGGCGCGAACTTACTTTTATCTAAAGCGTTTAACGTAAGCACGCCCGTAATCACCGAAATATCGTGCTCGGTAGACTTCCCTCCGAAAAAGACGGCGACGGTTTTTAAATTGCCGACCTTTGGTTTATATAATAAGTTTTTAATAAAAAAACACCTCCGCGAATTTTTGCTTTGGTGAAAACGGTTTTTCGTTTTTTTACGAATTTTTATAGTTTATTAAGTTTTTAACGACTTTTACGAAAATTTATCGGGTAAATCGTTTTCAAAAAGAACTACGTCGCCCGGTTTTAACAGCTTAGAAAGCTTTTTGCGGGCAGAGTCTAAATCTTTAGTCACGATAACGTTTTCACAATCGAAATATCCGTCTATAAGCCCGTCTTGAATCCTATAAGTGGCGGTGCGCCCTACTAAAACGGCAACGTCGCACACCTCGGCTAATTTTTTGCCGAATTTATAGTTTTCTAAATCTTGAACTCTGCCAAGCTCTACCAAACCGGGAGTTACCACTATTTTGCGCCCCTCGAAAGTTGATAAAACTTTTAACGCCGCCTCTATTCCGCAAACGTTAGAGTTATAACTGTCGTCTATTACGGTAATTCCGTTATGCCCGTAGCGAACCTCTAAACGGTGAACCACGGGGCGAAGTCTACTAACGCCCGCACAAATCTCGCTTAAATCAAGCCCTATTTCGTGCGCAATAGCCGCCGCTAAACAAATATTAGAAACGTTATGCTCGCCCAAAAGCGACGTAACGCATTTAACGCTGTTTTCGCCCACGTGCAAAATAAATTCGCTGCCGTTAACTCCGCTTTTTACATCCGTTGCGTAAACTTGAGGGTTCTTGCTCAAGTTCAGCCCCGCCCCTACGCATTTAATTTTACACTTATCGAATAAATCGTTAGTGTTATCGTTATCCACGGTGTAAGCGACCGTTCCGCAAGGCATGCTTTCAACCAGCTCGTATTTAGTTTGACGAATTGCCGAAAGCGAACCGAAAGTTTCTAGGTGCTGACCGACTATTCCGTTTATAACGGCGTAATCGGGGCGCACTATTTCGGCAAGCTTGCGTATATCGCCCACGTGCCTAGCGCCCATTTCGGCAATAAACACTTGATGCGAAGCGTTTAATCGCTTAACCGTTTTACATATACCCATAGGCGTGTTAAACGAGCTAGGCGTGGCTAGCACCTCGTATTTTTCTTCTAGCAAAGTTTTTAAAATTTCTTTAACCGAAGTTTTGCCGTAACTACCAGTTATACCTATTTTTATAAGATCAGGGCGCTCGTAAAGCCGCGCCATGCACTTTTTTATGTAATTTTTTTGAACCGAATTTTCGTAAGGCTTCATTATATAATATGCAACCAAAACTAAAAACGGAACGGCTATCGGCATTAAGCACGGCACGCATAGTCTTATGCGCACTAGTATGGGGTTTGCGCGCAACAAAAACGCCGCTAGAGATAAAAGTATCACGAGCAAATAATTTACTGCGAGCAACACGAAAAAGTATACGGCGATAAGCCTATTCATTCGCGCGGTTCTTACTAAAGGCACTTTTTTAGTGCGCTTTTTTTCACTTTTTAAATAACCTATTATAAAAACGGCGTAAAAGGCAAACCCCACGAAATAAACCCACCATTCTTCGCTAAAAGCAAGCGAAAGGTTTGTTAACAAATAACCCAACAACGATAAAAGGCTTATAGTAGTAAGCCTAGTTAAATAAACGTTATCGCGGCGACGTAGCCACTTAAAATAGCCGAACCCCTCGTAACCCGATTGCTGCATTATTTGCAAAAATTTATAAGATATAGCAAGCAATAAAAGCGAGTTAACGGCGCTTATCGCTACGTATACTATTTGATATTCGGCAACGAACAACTCGCCTATACTTTTTAAATTATCGAAATCGGGCATGCCGTTTTCTCCTATTTTCTATTTAAAGTTCTAAATTTCGGTTACAAGATAAACCGAAACGAATTAAAAAAACTAAATTAAAAACTCGTTAACGACTAAGTTAAATTCATGCGGGGCGTCTATAAAACAAAAGTGCCCGCAACCTTTAATTATATATTTTTGCGCGCCTTGCACGTTTTTTACTATTCTATCGGCAAAATACGGCGGAGTTTGATCGTCTTTTTCGCCGAAAACGGCAAAAACGGGCGCTTTAATTTTTTTAAGCGAACCGTCAAAAAGCTCGCCGGTAACAAGCTTAAAACTTTGCTTCATTACGGGCGAAAGCATATTATAGTCGGGCGAAAAAAAACGTTTTTCTAACCTTTCGCGCGGCAAAAAGTTTTTAAGCAGTTTGTAACCCGCTTTTTTTGCGTAGTATTTAACGCCGCGCCTAGGTTTTAGCCCCGCCGCACCGATCAGCACGGCTTGCCGTATTACGTCGCTTTCAGTAAGCGCTTTTAAAGCGATTCTACACCCGAAAGAGTGGGCGATAACCGAAACTCGCCCGCCGAATTTTTCAGCCAAAGCGTAAAATTCGTTAACGTAATCGATAAGCGAATACGGATACGCCATAAAAGCGTTTTCGCCAAACCCCGTTAAATCGGGGGCGATAACCGTATAGCGCTTTGAAAAAAATTCTATTTGCGCGCTAAACGTTTCTTTGCAAGCCATAAAGCCGTGTAAAAAAAACAGCGGCTTGCCCTCGCCCTTTATTATTGCGGGAACACCGCAAGGAAGTTTACTTTTTGAACTAATCAACTATTTCTATTTCCATTACTAAAGCGTCTTCAAAATCCTCGTAATACCTTTTTCTTACGCCGACGGTAACGAACCCGACTTTTTCGTAAAGCGAACGCGCCGAAACGTTAGAAACGCGAACTTCTAAAAACACGCGTTTTACGCCTAATTTTGAAAGTTTTTCTATAAGCGTACTAACTAAGGCGAATCCGTAGCCTGCCCGCCTATAAGCTTTATCTACGGCAACCAAAGCTATATCCGCGCCGTCTAACGCGTAAATCGCGCCGGCATAACCGATAACGCGGTTTTCACTGCGCGCAACTACCCCTACAAAGTTTGACATCGCCGCGGTTTGGCATACGGACTCGTAAGACCACGGGTCGCTAAAACATATTTTTTCAAGATCCGAAACGGCTAAATTATCGCTTGCTTGCCAAGTATCTATTTGCATGCTTCCTCTTCGGCTTGGCTGCGCTTTACGTATAGCGGAGCTAAAAGCTCGTAATCCATAAGATTTTTACTTTCGCCGTCCGCCGCGAGTAATAAGCAACGCGGTATATCCGCAACCTCGGCAGTCGGCAACGCCTCGGACTTAGCGGTTAGCGAGCTAAAATCGATAGCGCAATCCGAAATTATTTTATAATCCGCGTAATCGCTTAAAATTTCGCTTAACGCTAAAAACTTATGCTGAGTTTTTTCGCCTTTCACAAAGGTCTGTGCGTAATAATTACCGTGTTTTGCGTCTACGAGACAAAGGATTTTTTCGCTTTCTTTATCAGTATATGCCAAAACGTCGAAAGTAGTTAACCCCAAAGCGGGCTTATTTAGCGACATGCATAACGCCTTAGCCGTTGCAACCCCTATTCTTATTCCCGTAAACGAGCCCGGTCCGGTTACAGCGCCTATAAAATCTAGCTCGCCAAGCGAAGCGTTGGCGTTTTTTAGAGCAGTTTCTATTTCGGGCAATAAAGTTAGCGAGTGTTTGGTTAAGCAATTTTGCAAATATTGCATATGAACTTCTCCGCCCGAGCGCAAAATCACAAGCAAGCGTTCGCCGCTCGTATCTATCACTAAGTAATTCAAAATTCCACGCTCCTTTTGTCGCCGCCAAGCTTAGTTATTTTAACGGTAACGCAGTTTTCGGGCAAAACGTCTTTAACGTTTTCAGACCATTCTATAACGCAAACGCCGCCCGCATAAAAATAATCGGTAAGCCCTAAAGCCTCCGCGTCCTCACCCGAAGACAGGCGGTAACAGTCGTAATGATACAGCAAGCCGCCGTAATCGTTCATATAAGCGTAAGTAGGGCTGGTAATAAGCGAAGTTACGCCTAACCCTTTCGCAACCCCTTTAACGAAGGTCGTTTTACCCGCGCCCATTTCGCCCTCTAGCAAAACTACGTCGCCTTTATTTAAGTTTTTGGCAAATTTTTCGCCTAGAGCAATAGTTTGCTCGTCGTTTTCGGTAAAATATATCATAAAAGTTAAAATCAAACGGTTTTTAACACGAGGCTAAAACGAAACAAAAAAAAACTAAACGTAAGCGCTAAGCTTACATTTTTTCAAGTAAATTTGAAACGCGCTTATAAACCAGCCACGTTAAGAAAGAGGCAAGCACGCACCTTAACAAATTGAACGGCAAAACCGCAAGCAATAAATAGCACGGGTAAAAATTCGCCTCGTTAATAAAAGGCAAAACAGCCGCGCACATGTTAACTATCGCCGAAAAAGGCGTGCCCATAACCCAAACGTAAACGGGTATTATTATAAACCTGTTAGCTATAATGCCGGCAACCACGCTAGCCGCCGTGCCTATAATTATTCCTTTTAACGCGCCGCTTTTAGTCTTATCGTATTTGTAAATAAACCCCGCGCACACAACGAACGCCCCGCCCACGAGCAAATCCGCTAATACGCCGGCATAAGTGCTTGAAAACGGCAAATATATTAAGCATTTTATAAATACCGTTATAAATCCGCAAAGTGGACCTAGCGCAAAAGAACAAATAAGCGCAGGCAAATCGGATAAGTTAAGTTTCAAAAAGGACGGAAAAAGAATCGGCAAAGGAAAATTTAAAAAATATAAGAC
>CAYZWD010000074.1:0-5236 GCA_964482115.1 uncultured Acidiphilium sp.
TTAATATATAATTGTAGGGATATAATGAACGAAATTAAAAAATATTACGAACTTTTGGGTTTAGACGAAAGCGTTTCCGACGAAGAGCTCCGCGCAAGATATTTAGAGCTGAGAAAACGCTGCCAAAACGATATGTTTTTAGAAGGCGAGGCGGGTAACTCCGCCGCGCGCATGCTTACCGACGTGCAAAACGCTTACGATAGCATTTGCGATTATCGCAAAGAAAACGATGAGGCGAAAAAGCAAAGCAATGCTAGCGACTCGTTTGCCCGCATAGATTCTTTAATAAAGTCCGGCGATTTAACGGCGGCGCAATCCGCGCTAGACGAGTTCGACGACCGCAGTGCGGAGTGGCATTATTATCAAGCGATAGTTTTTTATAAGAAAAACTGGATAAACGAAAGCAAAAAACAGCTTGAAATTGCCATGCAAATGAACGAGGGCGAAGAAAAATATAAACGTGCTTACGAAAAAATGTGTAAGCAAATGAATTTTAATAACGAAAACCAAAAAAAGACCGATCCGCGTTGGAACGAATCGGGCTCGGGTAAATACGAAGAGCCCGCCGATATGATGGGCGGTGACGATTGTTTAAGCTTTTGTTGCAGAACGATTGCTTGCTCGTATTTGCTTAATTGTTGTTGTAGTTGCAGATGACGGGCGGTAGTTAAATGCGTGAATCTAAGGCGATTGCTCTATCGGCGTTGTCGGCGGCGCTTGCGGTAATTTTACTCGTTGCGGGGGCGTATTTCGAAACGCTTGATTTATCGTGCTTGTTTTTGGCAAGCCTTTGCATGATGTTTCCGCTTTGCAAAGATTATTATTTAGGCGCGTTTTTATCTTACGTAGCAACCACTCTGCTTTCGCTATTGCTTACCGCGGGCAGATTTCAAATAATAATTCCGTTCGCCATGTTTTTCGGGTTGCATGCGTTGGTTAACGAACTTCAGCTAAAATTTAAAATTAAAAAAATATTAGCGCTTTTAATTAAAGAAGTTTGGTTTTTGGCAACGCTTTTAGTCGTGTATTTTTTCACACAGACCTTCGTTAGCGAAAACGAGGCTTTGCAAAAATATATGCTTTATATTTTGCTTGGCGGAGGTGCCGTTTGCTTTCCGATATACGACTATTTGATTTTTAAATTTAAAGCGTCGCTCGTTATTATTTTAAAGCGGCTTAAACTTTAAAACCGCCGTTAACCGTAACGCATAATTTTTAAAAAAGTAGGGCTATAAGTCCGTTAACGGCACTTTTGTTATAAAAAATACGCTTAAAAAACGCGGCTGGTTTTAATAAAGCGCCGCGTTTTTTTAAAGGCTTTTGGGGCTTTATATGAAAAAAAACGACGTTATACTCGGCGATATAACTGCATACGGTTGCGAAGGCGAGGGCATTTTTAAAACCGAGGGCGTAACCGTATTCGTTCCGTTCGCGCTAAAAGGCGAGCGCGTTGAGGTTCTAATTCTAAAATGCACTAAAAATATTGCGTTTGGCAAACTTTTAAGGGTTATAACGCCTTCAAAATTGCGTGTTACGCCCGAATGCTCGGTTTTTACCAAGTGCGGCGGCTGCTCGCTTTTACATATGGATTACGGCGAGCAATTAGAATATAAACGCTCGCTTATAGCCGAAACGCTTGAAAAAATTGCTTTTATAAAAACTACACCTCTCGAAACGGCAAAAAGTAAACCGCGGCTAGGTTACCGCGCAAAGCTGGCTTTGCCCGTTAGGAGCGAAAACGGGCAGTTAAAAATAGGTTTTTTTGCTCCGAACAGCCACAGGGTTGTGTCTACCGACGAATGTATACTTCACGGCGGGTGGGCAAAAAACGTGATAACTTGCTTAAAAAACTATATAAATAAATATAAAATTTCCGCTTACGACGAAAAAAGCGGCTTAGGCGTTATTAGGCATTTAGTAGTTAAAAAAATAGGCGACGAATTTATCGTTATATTAGTTGCAAGCACGCTTAAGCTTATAGGAATAGAATATTTTGCCGAAGAACTCAAAAAAACTATAGGCAAGCATTCGCTATATATAAACCAAAACACTCAAAAAAACAACGTTATTTTGGGCGAAAAATTTTCGTTGGTTAGCGGGAACGGGTATATTTTAGGCGAATGGCGTTCGCTAAAATATAAAATCGGACCGCAGTCGTTTATGCAAGTTAACGAAAGCGTTAAAAACGAGCTTTATTCAGACGCTATTAGTTTTTCGGGCGAAAATCAAACTGTTATTGACGCGTATTGCGGTGCAGGACTTTTAACTTGCGCTTTGGCAAAAAACAACGCCCGCGCGATAGGCGTTGAAATAGTTAGCGAGGCTGTAGACCTTGCGCGCGAGCTTGCAAAAGAAAACTGCGTAAACAACGCGGAATTTATTTGCGCCCCATGTGAAAACGCGCTTCCGCCGTTGATTGAAAAATTAAAATTCGACGGTAAAAACGTAACCGTTTATTTAGATCCGCCCAGAAAGGGGCTAGACGGCGCGGTTATAAAAGCGCTTTTAAAAGCAGAGCCCGAAAAAATAGTTTATATTTCGTGCAGTCCGCAAACCCTCGTGCGCGATTTAGGGTTAATTTTAGGCACGCTTAAATTCGACGACGAGCGAGGAATTAAAAAAGCGGTAGAAAAAGCGCTCGTTCTTAACGAAACCGAGGCGAAAAATTTAAACGGTTACGTAATAGAATATTTGCGCGGCTACGACATGTTCGCTTGCTGCAAGGGCGTAGAAACGCTTTGCGTTTTAAAAAAGGTAAAATAAGGCTAAAAAAACACAAAAAACAATTATAAAAATTACCGTTTAACGGGGTAAAACAATGAATATCGTTTATTTAAAATACGCGGTAGAGGTTGCAAAATCGGGTTCAATAAACGCCGCGGCTAAAAAGCTTTTTATAGCACAGCCCAATTTATCGCGCGCGATAAAAGAGTTAGAGGCTGAAATGGGCATAACTATATTCGAGCGCAAGGCTAAAGGTATGACTTTAACGCCCGAGGGCGAGCGTTTTATAAGCTACGGCAATAAAATTTTAACGCAGATAAGCGAAGTAGAATCGATTTTTAAAAACGGACAGCAAAAGCGCAGTTCGTTTTCGGTTAGCGTGCCGCGCGCAAGCTATATTGCCCATGCTTTTTCAGAATTTTCAAAAGAACTTTCAAACGAGGGTGCTTGCGAAATTTTTTATAAGGAAACGAATTCGTTACGCACAATAACAAACGTAACCGAAAAGGGTTACGGGCTAGGCATAGTGCGTTACGCCGCCGAGTACGATAAGTATTTTAAAGAAGATTTCGATAGGCGTAATTTAAACTACGAGCTAGTCGCCGAGTTTAAATACCAGCTTATCGCCTCAAAAAACGGTGCGCTTGCCGATTTAACCAAAATTAGTTACGACGACCTTAAAAAATATATAGAAATTGCACATGCCGATCCGTACGTGCCTTCGTTCCCGATAGCCGAAACGCTTAAAACCGAGATTACCGACGAAACTGATAAGCGTATATTTTTGTTCGACCGAGCAAGTCAATTTGAAATTTTAAGCGAAAACTCGGATACATTTATGTGGGTTTCGCCCGTTCCGCAAGAGTTGTTAGAAAAATATAATTTATTTCAGCGCGGAGATATAGGCACTAGGCGAGTTTATCGCGACGTGTTAATTTATAATAAAAGTTACAAACTTACGCCGCTAGATAAAGCTTTTATAACATGTTTGTGTAACGCAAAAAGAAAATACGTAAAGGATAATTAGCTAAAAAAAGATAACGTACAAAAATATAGATAAAATATAGGCAAAATTGCAAAAAACGTTTACAATCGCCGCGTTTTATGTTAAAATATAAGAGTGCATGAAGAATTTGCAACAAATAAGTAAAATTTTTGCGGTTTTTCGGCGCTAGTTGCGGGTGAAAGCTCGCTTGCAGGAGGTTTTATGAAGCTAGATAGGGTTATAGCCGTTCGAACGAATAAAACCGTTTATCGCGACGGCGACGATTGCATTAAGGTTTTCGGTGAGGATTATTCAAAGGGCGATATTTTAAACGAGGCGCTTAACCACGCTAGGGTTGAAACTACGGGGCTCGATATGCCCGGCATTAAAGCAGTTACTATGCTAGACGGCAAGTGGGCTATCGTAACCGATTATATTAAGGGCAAAACGTTAGCGCAAATAATGGAAGATAATCCCGATAAAAAGCCCGAATATTTAAACGATTTCGTAAATTTACAAATGCACGTTCATACGTATTTATGCCCGCAGCTTATAAAGCTTAAGGATAAAATGAACCGCAAAATTTCAGAAACCACGTTCGACGCGACTACACGCTACGAACTGCATACGCGTTTAGAGCAAATGCCCGTGCATAAAAAACTTTGCCATGGCGATTTTAACCCGTCTAACGTTATAATTCGCGAATCTGACGGCAAGCCTTTTATAATCGACTGGTCGCATGCGACGCAAGGTAACGCTTCGGCGGACGTAGCTCGCACTTACCTTTGCTTTTTGCTTGCCGGTGATAACGAATGTGCGGAGCGTTATTTGGATTTGTTTTGCGAAAAGAGCGGAACGCAAAAAAGTTACGTACAAAGGTGGATGCCGATAGTAGCGGCGTCTCAATCGGTAAAAGGGCGTGCAAGCGAGCGTGCTTTTTTGGTCGATTGGGTTAACAAAATTTACGGCGAAGAACCGTAAATCCGCTTAAAATTTTAAAAACTTAACGTAAAAAAGATATAATAGGTAAAAAACAGTGCGGATATAAGATGTATTCCGCGCGTAAGGAGAAAAGATGATAAATTTAACCGTTTGCATAGGGAGTTCTTGCCATGTAAAAGGCTCTCGCGGGGTGGTTGAGGAATTTCAGAGGCTTATAACCGAAAACGGCGTAAGCGACAAAGTCGAGCTAGTCGGCACGTTCTGCATGGATAGATGCCAAGAGGGCGTTTGCGTTTCGTTAAACGGCGAGTTTGCCTCGTTAACGCCCGAAACAGCCGCGGAGTTTTTTAATTCGAAAGTTCTTCCGCTGTGCAAATAAGATTATTTAAAGGGCGCGTTTGGCGCTTTGGTGTTTTATGGTAATAGTTCAGGTTTGCGTTGGTAGCTCGTGCCACTTGCGGGGTTCGCAAGAAGTCGTTGAGCTTATGCAAAAAAAGGTTGCCGATAACGGTTTAGAGGGCGAAGTCGTTTTACTAGGCAGTTTTTGCGCGGGTAAATGCACGCGCGAGGGCGTTACGGTAACCG
>CAYZWD010000075.1:0-5165 GCA_964482115.1 uncultured Acidiphilium sp.
CGCTTATCACGCGCGAAACGCCTATTTTCGCCGAACACGCAGAGCCCGTGCCCACGATAATGCCTTCGTCGTCGAGCACGCGTTGCATAATTTCAGCCTTAACGCCCGGCACAGAAATCGATATTATATTAGGCGCACACTCGCTCGTAGAAATTATAGTAAAATCGCCGTTAAGATTTGCTAAAAACGCATTTTTTAAAGATAGCGCTTTGTTATAATTATCATTTACGTTTGAAAATTTAGTTATCGCACGCGAAAAAACGTCTATACCGAAAACGTTTTCCGTTCCGCTGCGAAGTTTTTTTTCTTGCCCGCCGCCGAAGATTAGAGGTTTTAGCGGTAAATTCTTTTTATAAATTAGCGCACCGACGCCCTTTAACGCTTTAATTTTGTGGGCGCTTACGCAATATAAATCGACGTCGGTAGAAATTTTTGAAGGGATTTTCAAAAATGCTTGAACGCCGTCGCAATGAAAAATAACGTTGGAATTTTTTTGTTTTACTTTTTTTGCTATGGCGTTAACGTCGTTAATAGCGCCGGTTTCGTTATTTACGTGCATTACCGAAACGAAGGTCGTTTTTTCGTCGATAAGAGATAAAAGCATATCTTCGTCAACCGCGCCGTTTTGTTTAAGCGGCGCTAGTTTCGTTTGTATTCCTCGCGCTTTTAGCTCGTTAAAACTATTATACACCGCGGCGTGTTCACCTACCGAGGTAACTGCGTTGCCCCTACGCGCAAACGAAAAAAGCGCCATGTCGTCAGCTTCGCTCCCGCACGAAGTAAAAATCGCGTCGTAGCCTAGCGGAAAAAAGGATAACAGTTTTTTTCTTGCGTTTTCTATAACGTCTTTAACGGCGCGAGCGCTTTTATATAGCGCAGACGGATTATAAAAACCGTCGCCCATTAAAAATTCAACGGCTTGATTTATAATTTCGCCGTCTGGCGCGGTTGTCGCGGCGTTGTCTAAATAAATTTTGTTCATAAGTATTAGTTTTTATCGTAATCTTCTTCAATGATAGAACGCCCGGAATAGTTAACTATATAAGATAACAATTCTTCTTCGCATTCTAAAATTATAAGCGTATTTTCACCCGCGCATTTTGCGGCGAGATAATAAAGTTGGTTTTGCGCCCCCATTCCGTTAGGGGTTGCTATCTTGCGTTTTATACCTGGAGTTGCGCGAATTTTTTCAAAGGTTTTGCTACCGACTTTGCCGAGTTTATAAATATCTTTACATTGAACAACTAAGAATTTTTTGCGGGTTTTGCCGTTTATTATCCTTATAATGCGCACTTCGCCCGATATATAAGTATAGTCGAAATAAAGCAAAAGTTTGCGGCGTATCACGTAACAAATCACGGCAAAAATCACCACTAAACCAAGCAAAAACAAAAGCGAAGGTATCGCTTTCATATCGATTGAAAAAATTAAAAAAACTATTAAAAAGGCGGCAACGCAACATACGGTAAACAATACGTTATAAAAAGCGTAAAACGCTTTGTGCGCCTTTAAGTTTTGCGGAGCGGCTGTGCTTTCGTATAAATCGTCTTTCATAAAGTCCTTTATATTTATTCGTTAAAATGCTGAGTTGTTGAAATCTTATTTGTAATCTGCAATTTTCGGCGTTTTTACGTTTTGAAATCCGTTAAAATTGCGGTTTATTAAAACTTGTTTTAAACGGAGGTTTTTCCACAAAGGGGCTTCGCACACTATTTTAGCGTTACGAAAGTTACGCCGTGCTCCCCCTCGCCGTATTTTCCAAACCTAAATTCGGCAACGTGCGGATTTTTGCGCAAAAATTCGTGAATTGCAGTGCTTAAAATTTTTAAACCGACGCCGTGAATAATTTTAACTTCGCTTAAATTGTTTACCACGGCTTGATCTATAAAATTCTCGGTTTCGGCAAGCGCCTCTTCGGTGTTTTTGCCTATAACGTTAATTTGCATTTGCGCAGCTGAAAAATTCGCCCTATCTATTTTTACAGAAACCGAATTCTTTTGCTTATTATTCTTTTCTTTATGCGGTTCGTAAAGGTCTGCTATTTTTACGGTAACGCGAACTTCGCCAACGTTTACTTCGCAAATTTGCTTTTTTTTGTTTACTACGACGACTATTCCGTTAGCGTTCATCGTGTTAACGAAAACCCTATCGCCAACTTTAACCGTCGCCGCGTTTATAGGTTTATCGGTTAGGTTTACGTCGCCTTCGTTTTCCAGTTTGTATTTTTGCTGTTCGAGCTTATTGCGTAAGGTTCGCGCTTTAATAAGATCTCCGCCGTCAAGCTCGTCTTTATCGAATATTTCTTTTATTCGTTTAATGTATTCGTCTGCCTCTTCCAAGCTTTCATTGATAATACGCTTGCTTTCTATTTTAGCGTTTAAAAAGAATTTTTCACGCTCTTTATCAAATTTTGCGCGTTCGGAAAGCAGCTCGTCTAGCTCGAATTTTTTTTCTTTATTTATCGCTTCGTATTCTTCGATTTGTTTTTCGGCGGCTTTTCGTGCTTTTTGTGCCTCGGCTATAACGTTTTCGAAAGATATTTTGTTTTCGGTTAAATATCCGCGCGCGGCGTTAACCAGCTCGGCGCTAAGCCCCAACCTCGTTGCAATTTTTATAGCGTTTGAACTGCCGGCAACGCCTATGTTTAAGCGATATAGCGGTGCAAAAGTTTGCTCGTCGAAATCCATCGAGGCGTTCATTATGCGGCTATCGGAAAAGGCGTATTCCTTAAGCGCGGAATAGTGAGTGGTTATTATTCCGTAACTGTTGGCGTTTAAAAGCAACTCTAAAACGGCGCGTGCGATGGCGCTGCCCTCTTCGGGGTCGGTTCCCGCGCCTATTTCGTCTATTAAAACTAAACTGCGCTCGTTAACGAGATTAGTAACGTCTATAACGTTTTTCATATGCGACGAAAAAGTGGAAAGGCTTTGTTCAATGCTTTGTTCGTCGCCTATATCGCAAAAGATTTTTTCAAAAACGCAAACGTTGCACTCGCTTTGCGCAGGCAAATAAAATCCGCTTGCCGCCATTAGCGAAAACAGCCCCGCAAGCTTCATGGTAACCGTTTTGCCGCCAGTATTAGGCCCGGTAATTAAAAGATAATTATACTTGCCGCCAAGCGATAAGCTTACGGGCACAACTTTTTTTTCGTCGATTAAAGGATGCCTGCCGCCAACGATATTTAAGTAACCGTTTCCGTTCAAAACGGGTTCTTTTGCATGAGTTTTATAAGCGTAAATAGCTTGTGCGTAGGCAACGTCTAGGTCGGTTAAACAAAGAACGTTGTTTTTTAGCCTATCGGCAATCAGCCCAATTTTTTGCGTAAGTTCGCTTAAAATGCGTTCGATTTCAAGTTTTTCTTCGATTGCCGCGGTTTTTAAATCGTTATTCATTTCAAGAACGTCTACGGGTTCTACGAACAAGGTTGAACCGCTTGCCGATTGATCGTGTATAAGCCCTTTTATTTGCCCGCGATATTCGGATTTTACAGGAACGACGTATCTGTCGCCGCGCATAGTGATTATGCCGTCTTGCAAATATTTGCTTTGACTTCTTACGTAGTAAGCTAATTTTTCTTTAATTTGCTCGTTTAAACGCTTTATTTTTTTGCGTATAGCGTAAAGTTTGTCGCTCGCGTTATCGCTAATAGTATCTTCTGAAAGAATTTTTTCTTTAATTTCGTTTTCTAGATATTTATCGAAAAACACGCTTTCGGCGATAGCTCGCAAAGCGGTAATTTGATCGTCGTTTATTTTAGTTATTCCGTCGTAAACGATGCGCGACGCGGTAAGCAACCCTGCAACGCGCAAAAGTTCCGCCGGCGAAAGCGTTGAACCGCGTTCGCTTCGCTCTAGCTCGTCGCTTAAATCGTTAAAAAAAGGTATTCCGCTAACACCGTAAGTGTATAAAAGCTTAAACGCCTCGCCCGTTTTTTTAAGCAAAAATTCCGCCTCGGTTTGATCGGTCGTCGGTTTTAAATCGCGCAAAGTTTGTTTTGAAATATTTAACACCGCGTTTTCGGCGCAATTATATAAAATTTTATCGTATTCTAAAACGTTTAAAACGCGTTCGTCAATCATAAAAAGCCTCTTTTGGCACGTAAATTTTTGCGAATTTAACTAAATGTTTTAGCTAAAAATTTAAAAAGGTTTAATAACGAAAAAATTAAAGATAAAATCAATTCATTCCGTTTTGTAAGTTGCCTGCGGTATATTTAATTTGCGCTTTAACGTTACCGTTTTTATCTGTGTTTTTTTGCACTTTGCCTTTTTCGTTTTTGCTTGCGCCGCCTTTTATACCCTTGTTTGCTAAATAATCGGTTAGCAATGCGTAAATTTCGCTAGCGGCGCTTGCAGAAAAATCGTAAATTTCTTTATTAAAGCGAATTTTGCTTTTAAGTTCGCTTTCGTTATAAATTTCAAATCGGCACGAGCTTAATTTATAGTGCCGCACTTTAAATTTGCGTTTTTCGCCGTCTTCTAAGCTAAGTAAATCGCCGCGCGTGCAGCTAGCGCAATTTTTGTTAAACGGGCAATATATTAAGGACATTACTTTTACGTCGCCAAGCGAAAATTTGAACCCGTCGAACGCTTCAAGCTCTGAGTAGCTAAGTTCTTTTGAAAGCGAATAATCGCATAAGCCTTCGTTCTTTAAAGCGTTTGCCGTCAGCGTATTTGTAACGTTTAGCTCTATTCCGCCGAACGTTTGCTTTTTTAAACGTTTTGCCAAGTATACGCCGTTCGGAGCTTCAACGTAAAGCCCGTAAAACGGCTCTGCAAGTTTTGAAATAATTTGCTCGTCTTCCTCGGTAAAAAAAGGCGGAACATATAAAAAAGCCTTTAACTCGCTTGCGCTTTTGCTTTGCAAATGCCGTTTTGCGTCTTGCAAAAATTTATCGCGAGTCGTTTCGTCGTTATAATTGCTCGGGCAATATATAACGTTAGTAGGCAAAAAGTCTACAGATTTAAAAACGTTAATCGGGTATTCGTCGCGCAAAATTACGGCGACGTTTATTTCTCTTGCGTTAGCGCATGAAACTTCGCAGGCGCGGTTTGCGGTTAAATCGTAAAAATCTTTAAAATCGCGCTTATTATAATCGATTTTTAAAGTTTTTTCATTTTTTGAAAAACCGTAAAAATATTCGCGGTATGCCCTTGACCTAAGCT
>CAYZWD010000076.1:0-5009 GCA_964482115.1 uncultured Acidiphilium sp.
ACTCCGTCTTTGGCGTGAGTGTGAACGATATAATCTTTTAAAATATAAACCGCTTCAACGGGGTTTTGCCCGGTTACCATAACGAAGTTTGCTGGGTCTAGGTTAACGCCCACGCCCTCCGTGCCTTTTAAAAAATTAAGAAGAGTGGCGGCTTTTTCAGGCCCCGTTTCTATAGCCATCGTAACGCCTTTACTCTTTGCATAGCGCCCGCACTCACTAAGCGCGCGTTGCATTACGCCGAATCTAGGCTCGGCGGGATTTTCGGGAATAACGCCTATATGCGTGGTAACCGCGGGCGCGCCGAATTCTGCGGCTAAGTCGATTATGCGCTGAGTTTTAGCAATTCTATCGGCGTTGTCCGCCTCTATTTCGAAGCCGAACCCGCCCATATCGCCGCACAGCGCCGAAAAAACCAGCCCGTTGCTTTTAATAAGCGATTTTAAATTGAGTTTATCGTTTTCGGAAAGCGTATCGTAAGAAAATTCGCCCGAGGTAGCGTATACCTGAACGCCGTCTAGCCCTAGTTCGCAAGCCAAAGCGATACTTTCGGCTATGGGTTTTTTAAAACAGTCGGCAACTACGCCTATTTTCATGGTCTAAAGCCTCCTTTATCGTAAATATCCATTATGAGTTTATGTGTTTTAAGCGCCTCTTCGCCGCTTATATCCAGTTTTTCTAAACCCAAGCAAGCTTTGTAAAATTGAGTAATTTGGCGCTCGTGCTGAAAGCCCCAATAATCTTTTGCTCCGTCGTAGTCTGCAACGTTCGCGTCTTGATGCGCCTCTTCGGTCGTTCCGTCGTTATAGGTTATAAACGCGTCGTCGTAGCCGAAAATCACTTTGCCTTTTTCGCAAAACAGCCTAATTTCGATAGGCTCGTCGCAACCGTAGTTGTTCATGCAATAAAAGCCGTATTTTACGCCGTTTTTATAGGTAATTAACCCTTCCGCGCTGTCTTCAACGCAAACTATTTCGTGCCCGCGGTTAGCCATCGAAACCGAAACGCTTTGCGGCGTTGAGTTCACAAGCCAGTTAACTAGGTCGATAGAATGTATCGCTTGGTCTATAATAACGCCGCCGCCTTCTTTATCCCACGTGCCTTTCCAATCGCTTTCGGCGTAATATTCGTCGGGTCGCGTCCAGGTAAGGGTAGAGCGGGCGGATATAATTTTGCCGAGCTTTCCGCTATCCAGCGCGTTTTTAACGAGCACTGCCGAATTGTTATAGCGGCACTGAAAAATCACGCCGTAAAGCTTGTTTTCGCGCTTGGCTACTTCAACTGCGCGTTCGGCGCTTGCGTAGTCTATATCCATAGGCTTTTCGCTTAAAACGTTAAGCCCGTGTTCAAAGGCGTAAATCGCGGTTTTCGCATGCAAATAGTGGGGTAAACAAATATGCACGCAATCTAAATTTTCCGTGGCAATCATTTGCTCGTAAGAGGTATACGCGTTAAGCCCGTATTTGTTTGCGGTAGCTTGCGCGCGATCGGGCTTTACGTCGCAACACGCAACGAAGCTTACGCAATCCAGCGCTTTAAGCGCCTCTGCGTGCATAACCGAAATTCTGCCGCAGCCTATAATTCCTACGCGCGGCTTATTCATAGCGGTAACCATTCGTTGAGCGAGTCGCACGCTTTAACGGCGGCTTCGCGTATTTTAATTACTTCTAGCGTTTCGTTCGTAGCAAACGAAATTTCGCCCGTGGTAAAGAAGTGCAATATGTCTTCAATAAGGTTTACGAAAGTAGAAGTCGGGGTTAAATAACGGGTAACGCCGTCGTTTCCGCAAACCGCAACGGCAAAGGGTAGTTCGTTGGCAAAAGTCATTTTCGCGTGCTTGCCGTTAGAGTATTCTATATCGAAATAGGTTTGGTCGCCTTTTTTGGTCGCCATAAGGCGGGTTGCGCCTATGCCTAAGCATTTAACTACCATTTCCGCTTGGTGAATAATGTATTCTTGAACCGAACCGCCGCCGCCTATAACCGATATAACCGACGCGTCGCCGTGGTAAGGTTTAAGTTCGGTGCCGTAGCGCAAAGCCGAGCTAGAAAAGAACTTAACGCCGTATTTTTCGGCAAGCTCGAAAATTTTCTTAGCGGTGGCGTAATCCGGCGCGAAAGTTTTATCGATATACGGTGAAACGCCGCATTTAAAAACTCTTTCGGCAAATCTTAGGTGAGTTTCGGGGTCGGAGGGGGCTAAAACCAGCACGAAGTCTGCTTTTTCGCAAAGCTCTTCGATAGAAGAACAAAGTTCTACGCCGAAGTCATCACACCATTTAGCGTTGGTTCTTCCGCCCTTAGGACTGTCAATTTCGCCCCACGCGTAAGCAAGTTTAAAATCCGTTTTGTTTTTTTCGTTAATTTCGTTTATCCAAGCGGGGTAGCTGTTGGCATGCCATTCGTCTAGATAATAATCGATAAAGCCTATAGTTTTCATCGCAATAGCACTTCCTTATGGTATTGATTTATGATTTATAGCCGTGTTTTTACAGTTGAATTTCTTTTTTGAGTTCAGCGGATTTATACAGCGTGTCTAAAAGTTTCATGCTTTCTAAAATATTCTCGATATTGCTCTTGTTTTTAACGCCGGTCGTAAAAGATTCTATAAACGCGGCGTTTTCACATTGATACATGTCGGGAACGTCGTATTCGGGGGTTATGGTTTGCAAGGTTTTACCGTCGAAAAATTCAAACTTGCCGTAATAATCTAGCCTTGCGCCGCCTTTATCGCCCATAAAGTCTACGAACATTTCTTCTTTATTGATATTTTGCGCCCACGCGCCGTTAAAATCGACGCTTGCTTTGTCGGTGCGGATATAGCCGCTGATATAGTCGTCAACGTCGTTAGTGCCGTTTTCTATATCGGAAGTGTCTTCCGCCCACATAGAGTAACCCTCGTGGTTATATTCCTTCATATTTTTAGCCATTTCGTTATAAGCGTCGCAAGTAACGGTTTTAAGCTTCGCGTCGCCTAATACGTAGAGAATAAGGTCTAAAAAGTGAATACCCCAGTCGATTAAAACGCCGCCGCCGGACTGAGCTTTCGTGGTGAACGGCCCGCCTAGCCCGGGGATAGATCTGTGGCATCTGAACGAGCAATAAACGTGATAAATATTGCCGAACTTGCCTTGATCGTTCCACTCTTTAAGCATTTCAATCGGCTTTTTATAGCGATTGCATACGCCTATGTTTAAAATTTTACCTTGTTTTTCCGCCTCTTTTGCCATTTCGAGCGAAAGCGCGTAGTTAACGGTAACGGGTTTTTCGCAAAAAACGTGCTTGCCCGCTTTCAACGCGTCCATAGTTATCGTGTAGTGCTCAAAGTTTGGGGTAAGCACCCAAACCGCGTCAACTTCTTTGTCTGCAAGAACGGTTTTATAATCGTCCGTAATTTGCTCAACTACGGGGAATTGTTCTTTAACTTTTTTTGCCTTATCCAAAATAAGGTCGCAAGCGTATTTAATTCTTACGCCGAGATTGCTAAGCGCGGGAAAGTGCGCTCTTTGCGCTATTCTGCCGCAGCCTATAACTGCTATGGTAACCGACATGTTCGGTGTGCCTCCTTGATGTTTTTTATAATACGAATATTCTACACTTTTTTAACTTAAATGTAAATAGCTATGCTTTGTCTAAAACATATCACAATTTTGTTTTTTTGGTTTTTTTTAAATATTTTACCGCTTTATTTGACTTTTTTTGCCCGCATGTATATAATGCATACGTAACGTATACGCAACGATTCAAGCGGCAATATCGTGAGAAACGGCTTTGCGCGCACGCTATTGCGGCGGCTTGATTTGCGGCAGATTGATTTGCGGCAGCTTTATAATTTTTTAACGTTGCGTATTTTTTAAGGGGGCTTATATGCTCGATTATCATTTTGAAAAATATTATTACGACGGCAGGCGAATTGGCGAATTCGTTATTTTTCAGCTCGGTAGGCACTTAGCCTCGCCTCAATACGAGTATAATTCGCACATTCAGCGCGATTATTACGAGTTAAGCGTGGTTTTGGGCGGTAGCGGAAGTATTTCTACTAACGGGGTTGCAACCGAGGTGCACGCGGGCGATATATACGTATCTTTCCCGTCGGATATTCATTGCATATGTTCTAGCGCGGAAGATCCGCTCGAATTCGATTTTTTCACTTTCAATACCGAAAACGAAGGCGTAAAGTCGCGGCTTAGCGACATTGCCTTTGCGTTAAAAAACCCCGAAAGTCGTGTTTTTT
Source organism: uncultured Acidiphilium sp. (assembly GCA_964482115.1). GTDB lineage: Bacteria > Bacillota > Clostridia > Christensenellales > Borkfalkiaceae > HGM11416. The sequence continues at coordinate 4,231 of CAYZWD010000076.1, forward strand.
CTAACGAGGATATTAAAATTTTAGTTGGGCAAGCTATTGCCGAAATCGAAAACGAAGACGAATTTTCCGCCGCCGTATTAGAGCGGATAAGTTATCAAGTATCCATATATTTAATACGTAGCCTAGAAAACTTGCGTGCCGGGGTAGATAACTATAAATATAAACCCAGTAAATCTAACGAGCTGTGCTATAAGCTTATGAACGTTATAGATAGGGGCGTTTTTAGCATAAAGGAACTTAAAGAAATATCCGCGCTAACTAATTATGACTATTCTTATCTTTCGGCAAGTTTTAAAAAGAATACGGGCAGAACGCTCTCCGAATATTTTTTAAGCAGAAAAATGTTCGCCGCCGAACAACTTATTAAAGAGGGCAAAGCAAAACTGTGCGAAATATCCGAAATGCTGCAATATTCTTCTTATTATTCGTTTAGTAGGGCGTTTAAGTCGTACTTCGGCGTTTCGCCAAGAGAATATAAAAACAAACTTAAGTAATTTTAGTTTTTTTCGGCGAGAACGCGGCACTCTCCTAGATATAGGAAAGCTAAAGAATAAATGGTGCTCGGTTATCCTGCGCGAGCGCGAACCGCGCGAGCCGTAGCGCCTAGCAGCGCTGCTCCGCGGCGGGATCTCGGCTTGAAATGCGTCGGATTCGGCTCCGAATGTAGTAAAGGTGTCGGTGCGTTAGAACTTGAGGGATTGACTGTCGAAACTTAAATATCAACATAATAAAAATACTGAAAGTGCCGTTAACGGGCTTATAGGCGGACTTTTATTAAT
>CAYZWD010000077.1:0-4991 GCA_964482115.1 uncultured Acidiphilium sp.
TAATAACCATACCCATGGCTGATTTCGTAAATACGAACAACGTGATTAGGGTTGATTTTGCCTCTGCCTTTGATTCCGCCGTCGATAAAGATACCAACATCTGGTTTAGCCCGATGTATGCACACAATTAACTAGTATACGCCCCGCCGAGCCTGCCTCGGCGGGGCAAACAAAAAAGCTTTAAAAAACCGATTTAAATAAAAGAGGGGCTTTATGCTGCAAGAAAACGTAAAAACCGTAGAGCAATATTTTAAATTTCGCGCGTTCGATATGATAGTGCCGGCATACGGCAAAATGGAATATCCGTTCATAGATCCCGGGCTTCAATACAACGGGCATTTGTGGGATTGGGATAGTTATTACAGCGCGCTTGCGTTAATGCGTATTTGCGAATATTTTAAAAACGACGCCGATTTTGATTATGAACGTAGGCGTAACGAGGTAATTAACGCTGCTAAGGGTTGCGTGCTCAATTTCTTAAATACTCAGGGCGAAGACGGCTTTATCCCCGTTATGACCAGCGAGGAAATTTTAAACGAGTGGTCTGAACGTTCCGTGCATTGGCCTAATAAAGACGCCAACCAGCATAAACCGTTTTTGGCGCAGTCCGCGCTTAACGTTAGCGAATATTCGGGCGATTACGCTTGGTTTAACCCAGATAAGCTTTGCAAGTATATCGACTATTACAAGCGCGAACAATTTCACGAGCGCAGCGGTTTATACGTGTGGAAAAGCGACGTTATGATAGGTATGGATAACAATCCTACCGTATACGGCATGCCATACGGCAGCGTTGGCGATATTTATTTAAATTCGTATATGTGCGCGGAGTTAAAAGCTTTGGCAACGTTGCTTAAAAAAATAGGCGACGAGCGGTATAAAAAATACGAGCAAGAATATAATAGGCTAATTCAAACCGTTAGGCAAGAATGCTACGACGAACGCGACGAAATATACTATTCCGTTTTTGTAGATTTAGCAAGAATGCACACGGGTAAATTCCACACGGGTATGCCGTTTTTTTGGAAAAGTTTGCCCATAAAAATAAGAATAGCGCCGTGCTTTTTGCCCGTTTGTTTAGATATTGCAACCGAAGAACAGTGCGAAAAAATGATAAACCGTCATTATCTAGACGAAAAATGGCTTTCGCCTTACGGTTTCCGTTCTACCGCTAAAAACGAGCGCGTTTATTTTTTAGGCGGAACTTCAAACCCCTCTAACTCGCTAGGACCTATTTGGTTAATTTATAACTATATCGCATTCGAGTCGCTGTTAAAAGCGGGGCGTAAACAATTAGCGCAAGAACTTTGCGAAAAAATGATTTTGAACTTCGCCAACGATATTAAAAAAACGGGCAAGGTAGACGAGTGTTATAATCCCGATACGGGCGAGGCGATAATGAATCAAAGCTTTTTAAGCTGGAACTGTTTAATTATAAAAATGTTAGAAGAAATACGCTAATATTTTTAGGCGCATTCGTTGCCGCCGTGATTTTTCGGCGGCAATGATTTTTAAAATTATTAATATATACAACTGTGTTTAACGAAATGGAACGATTATCTAAAGCTTTAAAAAACGTAAAAAAGGCTTATTCTTTGCCTTTTTGGTCTTGGAACGATAAACTAGACGAAAATAGGCTGAAAGAGCAAATAGAATGGCTTAAAGAACGCGAATTCGGCGGCTTTTTTATGCATGCCCGCGCGGGGTTAAAAACCGAATATTTAGGCGACGAATGGATGAATAATATTTCGGCGTGTATCGATAAAGCAGTCGAACTCGGTTTAGAGCCTTGGGCGTACGACGAAAACGGCTGGCCCAGCGGATTTTGCGGCGGAAAGCTTTTAGAAAACGGCGATTATCTTGAAAATTATTTAGAATATACCGTGGGCGATAGCGACGAATCGGCTTTCGTTAGTTACGATATTTCTACTTCTTCGTTAAAACGGCTAAAACGCGGCGAGCATTCGGATTATTGCTTAAACGTGTTTAAACGCACCGCGGTTTCTACCGTAGACGTATTAGACGAAGAAGTGGTTAAGGCGTTCATAGCCGAAACCCACGAAAAATATAAATTAAAGTTAGGCGATAAATTTAAAAATTTGTGCGGATTTTTTACCGACGAACCCCAATTTTGCAGGGTTGCTACCGTATTTCCGCACGTAATAGAAAGGGAGTATAAGGCGCTATACGGCAAAGACTTGCTAGACGGGTTAGGCTTGCTTTTCGTTGAAAAAGAAGGTTATAGGCAGTTTAGGTACGAATATTGGAAATTGTGCCAAAAATTGTTTTTAAATTCTTTCGCAAAACAAATTTACGAATGGTGCGATAATAACGGCGTTCAGTTTACGGGGCATTATATCGAAGAGCGCGATTTATACGCGCAAATGTTGTTTAACGCGGGCATAATGCCGTTTTACGAATACGAGCATATTCCGGGAATAGATTGGTTGTGCCGCAGGTTTATGTCCGTATTGCCGGTTCGTCAAGTGGGTAGCGTTGCCGCTCAGCTCGGTAAAAAACGCGTTCTTAGCGAAACGTTCGCCATGACCGGGTGGGACGCGACCCCCACCGAGCTTAAAGCTATTGCCGAATTTCAGTTTTTATACGGCGTTAATACGGTGTGCCAACACTTAGTGCCGTATTCTGAAACGGGCGAGCGTAAAAACGATTATCCTCAGCATTTTACGGCGCTTAATCCGTGGGTTAACGCCGATATGGGTAAGTTTAACGATTATTTTAACGTTTTGGGCGGAATAGCTCAGTCGTGCGAGGAATTCGTTAACGTTGCCGTTTTACACCCGCAACGCAGCGCTTATTTCGGCTTTAAACACGGCGATAGTTCTACCGTTGCCGATTTAGATTGCGCGTTTATCGATTTGTCGGACGGTTTGGCAAGATCCGGCATAGGGTTTCATTATCTAGACGAAACGTTGCTCGAAAAATACGGGTTCGTTAAAAACGGAAAAATCGGTTGCGGTAAAAAAGAGTATACTTATCTAATTATTCCTAAGTGTTACACTATGGATAAAACGACCGAAAAGCTGATAAGCGATTTTGCCGCAAGCGGCGGTAAAATTTATCTTGCGTACGATAAGCCCGAATATTTGGAGGGTGAAAAATACGATTACGCTTATTTAAAAAGCAACGTAACGCTCGAAGATATAAAACGGGCTCAGCCGTATTCCGTTCTTACTTCTTCTAAAAACGTATATTCCGCATATCGCAAGGGCGAAGGATTTAACGTTATTACTATTCTCAACGTCGGGGAAGATTCCGCAGCCGAGGTTAAATTAGTGGCAAACGGCGCGCTTTACGAGCAAAATTTGAATGCAGCAACCGAAACGCCTATCGGCAACTATATTATTTTAAAACCTTACGAATCGAAAGTAATTGTGGTTTATCCCGATGAGAAGAACGTTGCCGCGCCCGCTAAAAAACGAGCGGTGTGGTTGCCGTGCGAACGATTCGAGGTGGAATCGGGCGATAACGCTTTGGTTTTGGATTATGCAAAATATTCGCTAAACGGCGTAGATTATAGCGAAAAACAGCTTATTTACGGCATTTTCGACGAGCTTTTAAAGGCGCGTTATTCAGGCGAGCTTTATTTAGATTTCGAATTCGAAGTAAAAACAGTGCCTAACGATGCGAAAATATTGTCTGAATACGAAAACGCGACCGTTTCGGTTAACGGCGTGGCTGTTCGCGCGGAGCAAAATTATCCTCTAGAACCGAACGCCCGTCTTATAAACGTTACCAACCTTATTCGCGTAGGGCAAAACCACGTTCAAGTAAAAGTTAATTTTTATCAAAACGAAAAAGTGTATTACACGCTTTTCGGTAACGGCGTAACCGAAAGTTTAAAAAACTGCTTGGTTTACGATACTTATTTAGAGCGGCTTACCTTGCTTGGCGATTTCGGCGTTTTTTCGCATAGAAAATTTGAACCCGGAATCGAAAAAAACGTAGTTTACGGCGATGAATTTTTTATTGATAATAAAAAAACGGTCGTAAGCGATTTAATATCGGAAGGTTATCCGTTTTTCTGCGGAACGATGGTGCTTAAACGCAAAATCCGCCTAGACGACGCAAACGTTGAACTTAATATTCCGGGGCGGCTGTTCTCCGGCGAGGTTTTCGTTAACGGTAAATCGGTCGGTTCGCTCTTGTTTAAAAACGCCTTCGATATTTCGGCGGCGGCAAAAGTCGGGGATAACGAGGTTAAAATCGTTATACATACGGGGTGCCGTAACTTTTTCGGTCCGCATCACGACGGACGCGTAGGCGAGTGTAAAGCGGTTTCTCCCTTTGCATTCACCTTGCAAAATTCGTGGGCGGGCGGTTATAGCGTAATAGAACGTAAAGCCTACGCGTTGGTGCGTACGGGAATTTTTAAGTAATACGTTTTAAAACCGTATAGAGCTATTAAAATTAAGCTATATTAAGTTAAATTACGTAAATTAACTTATATAAAGTATAAAGCGTTGCCGCCGTTATTATTTTCGGCGGCTCTTTATTTGCAAAATCAGCGGGGGATTGCGCCGAGTTGCTTTACTTAATTCCGCGTTGAATTTGCTAGGTTGCTAAACGGCGTAAAAGCGCTTGACTTTTATTAAATATAAAAGTATAATATTCGTTAGCGGTTGTTTCGAAGTCGCAGCTTCTTTTGCGCCTATTTCGCCCGAAAATTGCGGCTAAGTTAACGCTTAACTGCAAAAAATTCGCGGCTAAGTTCGCGCGTTATCCCGCCGACTTTGCTGCTGAATCAGCGGATAATTCGCAACCGAAAACAACTAACGAACGGTTACCAATTTTTGGCGAAAGTGCCGTTAACGGGCTTATAGCCCCACTTTTTAATCGAAATTTCGGTTAACGCGCGGCAAAATTTTGCCTTACCTATATTTTTTCGTATGGAGGTTTACTATGCTAAGAACGGATATTTATACCCAAAAGCTACGTCAACTTCGGGACACCCTGAAAGAGGCAGGGTACTC
>CAYZWD010000078.1:0-4981 GCA_964482115.1 uncultured Acidiphilium sp.
GGCTACGCCGCAAGTTAATGCAAGCATTACAGTAAGCAACAAAGAAATGAGTTTTTTCATTATTTTTTTCCTCCCGAGCGACAACAGTTTGTTTTTTTAGCCGTTCGCCCATTTTTTAATGATTTTAATTTTTATATTTTTATCGCGCAAAAACGCGTTTTAGCCTTTTAATCCGCCAAACGAAATACTCGTCATAATTTTGCTAGAGCAAGCGCAGAACAGCGCGAGCGTGGGAACCATAGATATTATAAGCCCCGCAAAATATACCGGAATACGCATAGACATATCGTTGCCGCCTACGTATAAATACAACCCGGAGGCGAGCGTAGGATAACTTGGCAAATAGAGTATCATGGTCGAAAAATCGTTCCACGTGCCTATAGCACCGGTTATAGCGTAAGTTAAAATAACGGGCTTAGCCATAGGCAGCATTATTCTGAAAAATACGGTAAACGGGTTAGCTCCGTCCATCATAGCCGCCTCGGCATAGTTCCAGCTTACCGATTTAAAAAAGCCGTAGTACACCAAAAACGCGCCGCCGAACCCACCTAAATTACACACTATGGGATAAAGCGGGGTATCGTAAATTTGCAAAAAACCTATAAGTTTCATAAACGCCGCGCCCGAACCTACTATGGGCATCGTCATAGAAACTATAGCTAAAGTAAAAATTATCTGCCTTGCCGCAAAATGATATTTGCTTAAACAATAGCCCGTAATTGCAGGGAGAAGCGAACCTAGCGCCGTTACGACAAACGTATACCAAACGCTATTAAAAATCATTTCTACAAAACTCGCGCTAGGCGTGTTAAGAACCTTAAACGCGTCGATATAATTTATAAATTTTAACTGTTCGGGCAAATCGAACGGATTGCCTATCATATATTCCCAACCGTCTTTAAGCGAAGTCATCACCATCCACAGCGTGGGGAATATAAGCATAAACGAGTGTAAGCAAAAAATAGCGAAAACTATACCGAAAACTATACGTTCTGAAAAAGTGCGTTGGGCTAAAACGCTGCCCTCTGAAACTTTTTTACGTTTTTTAGCGGGTAACGCGCCCGCTTTTACGTTGTTTTTCATAAATGCTCCTAATATTCAACCGTAGGTATTTTTTCGATAAGCCATTTTAAGAGCATTATTATCGGAACGCCTATCACCGTTAATATAAGCCCAGTCGCCGCGATATCGTTATAAGCCCCGGCACCTTCGAGCGTTCGCTTAAATATCCAAAAACCTATAGTCCAAGTTTTAAATTGCCCGTAAGTAAACAATAAAACGGGTCCGCCGCAACCGAATATTCCGCATATCTGCAAAATAATTATGGTTGACATCGTTGACCAAACCAGCGGAATTATAATTTTCCAAAACTCCGTCCATGTATTTATTCCGTCTAACCTGCCCGATTCGATAACCTCGATAGGTACGCGGGCAAGCGCTCCGCCGAATAAAAGCATGTTTCCCGCCCAGCCCAAATAAACGGTGTAAAACAGTATAGTCCAAGTTGCGTAATCCGAATTAGCTAAAAAATTAGGCACGGGGTCTACGCCCAAATTCGCTAAAATAATACCTACGGGACCTTCGGGCGAAATAAATTCTTTAAACATTTGAGCTATCGCCACGCCGCTTACTATGCCCGGCAAATAAAATATTATTCTGAAAACCGCCGTTCCTTTAATTTTGCGATACATAAAATAAGCTATCAGCAGTTGGAACGGAATCATTATTAAATCTTTGGCGAAATATATAAGCGTGTTTTTTACGCCTATAAGAATATCCGAATCGGTCGTAGTTAAGTTGCGCCACGCGTATTGCAGCGTAAACAAACTAGGCTCGCCCGTGGGGAGCTTAAACGCTAAAAAAATCGAATCGATATTGACGTAAAGCCAAAATATCAACCAATGTATTACCGGAATTATTAGCATAACGGTTAAAAAAATCGTATTCCACGTTTTAACCGATAAACTTTTTTTATTTTTGTTGCAAACGCTCGCGTTATCCATTTAAACGCCCCCTTGCGCTTTATTTTTAACTTTTTAACACGTTTATATATGTAAACGGTTTTGCATACCGTGCATGCATAGTGCCGCACGCCTTGTCTTACTCGCCTCGCGCCTTACCTTATACGCACCGCACGACGCACTACGTAACACGCTAAGCAATGCGCCGCATAAAACGCTAAGTATTCAAAGCGCTATAACGCGCGCAAAAAACTTCGCTACGGCAAAAGATCACTAACCCGCTCGTAAGTCCATGTATATTATAACAGCGTTTTTGCAAAAATCAAGACTATTATTTTAGATACGTGTTGCATTTTTTTAGATATCAAAAAAAAAAACGCCCTTTTAGGTGCGTTTTTTTAGATTTCCGTTATAAAGTTGTAAATTATTCATTTTTTATTTTAGCGATTTATTGCGCCTTAAAGCGCGATAATACGTAGCTGAGTCGGCAAAACCCGCCTCGATAGCGGCGTCTTCAACGCGCTTAGATTTATCGGTTAACAAATTTTGCACTTTGTTAAGCCTCAAGCCGTTCAAATAACTTCTGAAATTTACGCCCACTAATTTATTAAAAATACACGAAAAATACGCCGGCGAATAACCCATTTTTTTAGCTACGCCGTTAGCGGTTAAATTTTCGGTATAATGATTTTGCAAATATTCTAATATTTGCGTTAGCGGCAAATTGCTGTCACCGTCGTCAAACGCCATATAATAGCTTGTAACCACCGACAAAATTAGATTTATATACCCGCTGTTACGCAAACAGTTTTCGGTACCGACTAAAAACCAGTCGCTTAGCAAATTTTTAATTTTTTCGTTAGCCTCGCCGTTTTTGCCAAAGCATTGAACGCGCTTTTGCCCGTAAAAACTATAAAAATCTTCTAAGTATTCGTCGTCGCACACGAGCACGTAACATTTTAGCTTTTTACGAGCAAACTTATAATAGTGAACTTCAAACTTGTTAACCATTATCAGATCGCCCGCCTTTGCCGCAAACGAGTTTCCGTTTATTATCGCCTCTAATTCGCCCTCTATTAAATAAAGCATTTCAAAACGAGAGTGAAAATGCGGATATTCGGCAAGCTCGTCGTCGCACTTTAAATAGCAATAATACTTTTTTTCGTCGAAACGTTTTTCTAAAAACGCACTTTCTTTATTCATAAATCCTTGCCCGTTTTTTAGTTTTTTGCCGAGTTTTGACTATTTTTAAGCGAATTTATCGCAAATTAGCCTAGCTCGATTTTTCCGCCTCGAAACGTTCGTTCGATTTTTTATCGTTGGTTAAAAGCCAATCGTACACCTCTTGGTTAAAATAAACGTTATTCCAGCTATCATGCCAAACGTTTGGAAAAACCGTCAGCTTAGCCCTTCCGCCGTAAAGATTTATTCTATCCACGTAATATCGGCTTTCGTTAGCGTAAACCGTATCGTCAAGCTCGCCATGGAAAGCCCAAACGGGGCATTTTACTTGCTTTGCGTTCCAATACATACCGCCCCCGCAACACAAAAGCGCGGCGGCGAAAACCTGATTTTTTGAAGTTAAAAGTTGCCAACCGCAATAAGCGCCCATGCTTATTCCGGATAAATAAATTCTGTTTTCGTCAACGAACGGCAGCCCCGCGCAATAGTCAACGAAATCTTTTACTTGCTCGAATATATCGAACCACGTATCCGCGCTGCAATGCGGCATAATAATAACGAATTTATAATCGGGCCGAGTGCGCTTATAATTTAAAACGATATAATCGTTAAGCTTATCTACGTCGTCGCGCGCGCCCGCACCATGAAAATGCAAAAGTAACGGATATTTTTTCGTTTTATCGAACCCGTTAGGGGTTTCTAAAACGTAATTGAGTTTTTTATATTTTTCTATAACCATATTTTAAACCTACTTATAAAAATTTAAAACGACTTATAAAACCTTGTTATTTTGCGTGTTTTAAGCCTATTTAGCGTACGCGTAAGCCGCGGAAAAAAACTTGCAGCGGCTCAAATTTTATGCAATATTATTTTAAACGTTAAAGGTTAAACCGCCCTTTTCAAGAAGCTTTCTGCCCATATAAACACCCATAACCGAAGCCATCATAAGCCCGCGCGTCCACCCGCTGGAATCGCCTAAGCAATAGAGGTTTTTAACGCTGGTGTTTAAGTTTTCGTCCATTTTAACACGGTTAGAATAGAATTTTAATTCGGGCGAATACAAAAGCGTTTCGGGTGCGGCAAAGCCGGGCACTACGTTATCGACCGCGATAATAAAATTCAAAATGTTGGTAAGCGCGCGGTAAGGCATAGCGGCGGTTATATCGCCGGCAACCGCGTCGACCAAAGTAGGTTTAACGTTAGAGCGAACGAGCTCTTTTTGCCATGTTCTTTTGCCGTCTAAAATATCGCCGAAGCGCTGAACCAAAATATGCCCCGCGCCGAGCATGTTGGTAAGTTCGCCAACCTTTTGCGCGTATTCGATAGGCTGATTGAACGGATAAGTGAAATTATGCGAGCAAAGAATAGCTAAATTTGTGTTTTCCGATTTAATTTCTTTATAAGAATGCCCGTTAACTACGGCTAAGTTGTTATCGTAGTTTTCTTGGCTAACGAACCCGCCGGGGTTTTGGCAAAACGTGCGAACCTTGTTTTTAAACGGCTTTGGGTAGCCTATAAGTTTAGATTCGTAAAGCGCAGCGTTAACCTTTTCCATAACCTCGTTGCGAACCTCTACCCTTACGCCGATATCGACCGTGCCAGGTTCGTGCGCAATATTATGTTCGTAGCAAAGTTTTTCAAGCCAGTCGCTACCGCGGCGACCGGTTGCCACTATAACGTTATCTGCAAAAATTTCGTAACTTTTGCCGCCTTCGGTAATTTCAGCGCCTAAGCAGGTGTCGCCGTCGAAAATAAGGTTGTTACACTCGCTTGAAAAATGCATTTCAACGCCGTGATCTCTTAGGTAGTTTTCAATGGAAAGGTAAATCCCCTGCGCC
>CAYZWD010000079.1:0-4918 GCA_964482115.1 uncultured Acidiphilium sp.
CGCTAGCCCTGCCCGCGCGGCGCTTAAAGCCGCCGGGGATTTTACCTACGGCATACATTTTTTCTTCATAGTCAACGCTAAGGGGGAAGAAATCCATACCCTCGCGCGGGGATTCGCTCATGGTTGCGTTAACCATAACGACCGTGTCGCCACAGCGAACAATGCACGAGCCGTTCGCCTGTTGCGCGTATTTGCCGACGTCGACGGTGACTTCTCTGCCGCCGATGACGGTTTTAAATTCCTTGTGATTTTCTAACATTTTTATACTCCTTTCCTGTTCTATTTCTACTTTCTTTTTAACCTTGAATTATATAAAGCGACCTTTATAACCCGCTTGAACGGCACGAAAACCGCAAGCCGAAGTTCGCACCGCGCGAAAGCCGCAAGCCAACGTTTACCCCGCGCGAAAGCCGCCCGTTCCCCCTTAAAACCGTTAAAAAAAGGGGTGCAAAAAAACGCGCCCCTTTTTTCGGTGTTACTTTCTGAGTCCGAGCTTAGCGATAAGTTCTCTGTAACCGTTGATGTCGATCTGTTTGAGATAGTCTAAAAGACCTTTACGACGACCAACCATTTTTAAAAGCCCGCGGCGAGAGTGATTGTCGTTAGGGTTTTGCGCGAGGTGCGCGTTAAGATGGTTGATTCTTTCGGTTAAAAGAGCTACTTGAACTTCTACCGAACCGGTATCGTTCTCGCTTTTTTTGTAAGCGTCTATTATTGCTTTTTTATCCATTTGCTTTATCCTCCTATGGAATTTTATGCGCTACTGACAAAGGGATACGTCGAGTATTCGAATCTCCTTGCAAGAGTACGATTATATGATAACACAAAAGCGGGGCGATTGTAAAACGTTTTTAGCCCGAATTTTGATTTTTGCTAATCTTATTGCTTTTTTATTTTTCTATTTTGAAAAAAGCTCCGCCTTTTTTTGGTTGATTTGCGATATTTTATCTATATAGGTGCGCACGTCTTTGGGCGCGCCGTAGCGTTCTATGCGCCCCTCGTTTAAACAAATACGCTTAGAAACGGCGTTTGCGCCGCACGCCACGTTTTGCGCGATTTCTTCCATAACGTCTATATTATAAACGCACTCTTTGCCGGGGAGCGAGTAGCCCGTGTTTTCTTGATTGCCCGCCATGTATTTTTGCCTATAAAGATAATAAGGATTATACCCCTCTTCCGCCGTGCGCGCGGAGGAATAATCTATCATTTTAGCTATTTCGCCCTCGGGCAAGCGCGAACAAAGCTCTTTTAATTTAGAACCTTTTTTTAAGCAAAGCGTATGCACGGTGAGGTTATCCGGTTTAAGCTCTAACGCCCTTTCTAGCGTGATTTTAAAGGTTTCAAAGGTTTCTAGCGGCAAGCCCGCTATTAAATCCATATTAACCGTAAAGCCGTAATTTTTCGCGAGTAGATACGCTTTTTCGGCTTGCTCGGCGGTATGGTTTCTGCCCATTAAGCGCAAAGTATCGTCGCAAAAAGTTTGGGGGTTTACGCACACTCTGCCAACGCCGTGCTCTTTTAAAAGGCTTAAAAGCTCGTCGTTTATGCAGTCGGCGCGCCCCGCCTCAACGGTATATTCGCAATCTACTTTGCCAACCGCGTTAAGCACGCGTTCCAGCTGTTTAAGCGGAAGCGACGAAGGCGTGCCCCCGCCGATATACACGCTGCGCAAGTTTTCAACTAAGTTTTTGCTAGCCGCTATTTCGTCGCACAGCGCGCTAACGTATTCTTCAACGAACCCGCACTTAGATATCTCGCACGAAATAAACGAGCAATATTGGCAACGGGTCGGGCAAAACGGAATGCCAACATAAAACGCGCAAGCGCTTTCGCTAGGAAAATAATAAGGTTTTTGCGCGTTCGCTATTTTTTGCAAAACCTCGTATTTCTTGTTTGAAACGCGCATTTCGCCTTGCAAAAAGTTTTGGCGGTTTTGCTCGGGCTGTTGATAAAACAGCTTAGTAGGTCGTATGCCGGTAAGCGCGCCCCAAGGAAGCTCCACACCCAAAGCCTCGCTTAAAAAAAGATAAAGCGAAAGCTTTGCGTAACGCTTTACGTGCCGCTTTTTATCCAGCGCGCCAAAATATTTTTTTTCGTAAACGTATTTTTGCGAACGCTGCTTACCAAAAACGGTTGCCGTTATAAAATAGCAAAGTTCACCGTCGTTTTCAGTAAAATCTACGCGCGCGGGGATATCCGCCCCGCCTTCGAATTCTAAAGCGAGTTCGTTAAGCTCGCTTACGGGTAAATTTTCGTTTGCCGTTACCATAGTTACCAAGCCTTTAAGTTTTTAATCGGATTGTTTTCGCGCTCTACGCCGAGCGTAACGCTTTCGCCGTGCCCGGGGTAAACGGTTATATCGCCGTCTAGCGCGAAAAGTTTTTTTACGGAGGCTATAAGTTCGCTCGCGTTGCCCGTGGGAAAGTCCGTTCTGCCGAAACCGCCCTTAAAAAGCACGTCGCCCGTAAACAGCGCTTCGCCTATTTTAAAGCAACGCCCGCCCGCGGTGTGCCCGGGCGTTTCTATAACCTCTATTTCAAGCCCCGAAATTTGCAAAAGTCCGCCTATAAGCCCGTTATCGGCACTAAACGGCGGCAAGTGCGTTCCGAAATAACGCGCTAAATCGCCCCCGTTTTTTATTAATTCTTCATCGGTTTTGCTAATATAAACGGGCGCGCCGCCGCGCTGAAAATCAGCCGCCGCCATAGCATGGTCGAAGTGCCCGTGGGTTAAAAGCAAAGCCACCGCCCTTTTCCCGCGCGAAGTTAAATATTCGTTTATCGGCTCGTAATCGCCGCCCGCGTCTATAATTATAGCCGCGTTTTTATCTAGCGCGGAAAAAACCGCGTAACAATTAGAACCTAGCGTAGAAGTTTCAAACCGCTCCACGCTAAAATTTTTAAAATTATCCATGTTAATAATTAGTATAATCGATATAAAACGCGCCCGTATATTTAGGTTATAATCAAATAAGAGTTCTGAACACGTCGATTATTTCTTTATTTTCTTTAAGTCGTGCGATAAGCGTTTCTAAATCGCCCTTTTTATTGAGTTTTATAGTTAAATCGACGTTAGCTCGGCGCGCTTTTTGGTCTACTCTGCCGTTTATAGAGGTTATAAACAAGCCTAGCTGCGTGCAAACCGAAGAAACTATGGTGAGCACGGGAGCACTCTCGCCCGCGGTAATTTTTATGCCCGTGGTATAAGAGCCGTCTACCCCCGACCAAACGGCGTCTAAAAGCCTTGCGGGGTCTTCGTGGCGCATATTCGGGCAGTCTTTACGGTGAACGGTAACGCCGCGCCCGCGCGAAACGAAACCTATAATTTCGTCGCCCGGAACGGGATTGCAGCACCCCGCAAAGCGCACCAAAAGCCCCTCCGTACCCTTTACGATAACGCCGCCGCTAGCCGCGTTGTGCGAATGAATAATCCGTTTAACGTCGTTGGGGTTTTCGCTAACGACGGGCTCAATATCTCGCTTATAAAAATCGATAAGCTTTAAAAGAACTTGGTTAACCGAAACCGCGCCGCAACCTACCGCCGCGTACATTTCTTCAATCGTAGAAAGCGAAAGTTTTGCAGCCACCGTTTCAAAGCTGACGGGATTTAAAAGATTGCCGAAGTTATAGCCTTTGTTTTTGCTTTCCGCCTCTAGCATAGCTTTGCCCAGCTTAACTTTTTCTTCAGCCATTTGCTTTTTGAAAAAAGCCTTGATTTTAGCGCGCGCGCCGGGGGATTTTGCTATTTTTAGCCAGTCCCACGAAGGACCTTTTGAAGATTTGTTGGTTATAATTTCAACCACGTCGCCGGTAACTAAGGTGGTGTTTAACGGAACGATTTTTCCGTTAACCTTAGCACCCACGCACTTATCGCCCACCTGAGAGTGAATGCGGTAAGCAAAATCGATAGGCGTAGGCGAAGCTACTAAACTAACGACCTCACCCTTAGGCGTGAAAACCAAACACTCCGTATCGTAAATATCGCCTTTAAGCGTTTGCAAAAACTCCGTGCCGTCTTTAAGCCCGCCTTGCCATTCCATAGCCTCGCGAATCCAATCTAGCCTATGGTCGAAGTCGGTAGCCTCGGTTTTTGAATTTTTTTCTTTATATTTCCAGTGCGCCGCGATACCGAACTCGGCGGTGCGGTGCATTTCGTAGGTACGAATTTGAATTTCGAATATCTGCCCGAAGCTGGTAACTACGGTGGTGTGCAAGCTTTGGTACATATTCGGCTTGGGCATTGCTATATAGTCTTTTATTCGCCCGGGGATAGGCTTCCATTTTTTGTGGATTTTGCCTAGAATTTCATAACATTCGTCTAGCCCGTCCGTAATAACGCGCACGGCGGTTAAATCGTAAATTTGGTCTAGCGTTTTGCCCTTTTTCATCTTTTTATAAATAGAATAAAAATGCTTAGGGCGCCCTACCACTTCGCCGTGAATGTTCGACTCTGCCAATATCCCTTTAATTTCTTTAACTACCGAACTTACGAAAACTTTGCGTTCTTCTAATTTTGCGTGAATGTTTTCGCTTAAAAACTCGTAAGCTTCGGGGTCGATATATTTCAAGCACAAATCTTCTAACTCGCACTTGATTTGCGAAATACCTAATCTGCCGGCGAGCGGCGCGTAAATATCGAGCGTTTCGTGTGCCATTCTCAACTGACGTTCGTGCGATAAAAAGTTGAGCGAACGCATATTGTGCAACCTATCCGCAAGCTTGATTATTATAACGCGAATATCTTTCGCCATAGAAACGAATATTTTTTTAAAGTTTTCGGCTTGCTCTTCTTCGTGCGATTTAAACTCGATTTTATCGAGCTTGGTAACGCCGTTAACCAACGTTAGCACGGTTTCGCCGAACTCGCGTTCTATGTCGCCCTCGGTAACCGGCGTATCCTCTATTACGTCGTGCAAAAA
>CAYZWD010000080.1:0-4913 GCA_964482115.1 uncultured Acidiphilium sp.
AAAAATTATAAAAGGAAAAATTTATGTTAGTAAATCTTAACGACGTTTTAAAAAAAGCTCAGGCTGAAAAATACGCCGTAGGGCTGTTTAATACTACCGATACGGATATGCTTCAAGCGGCAATCGCCGCCGCCGAACAGTTAAATTCGCCTATTATTATCGGCACGGCGGAGGTGCTGTTGCCTTACGGCGAATTAAAATTGATAGCTCCTTCGGTTTTAGCGGCTGCTAGGGCGACTAAAGTTCCCGTAGTAGTGCATTTCGACCACGGCTTAAGTTTTGAACGCTGCATAGAAGCGTTAAAACTCGGCTTTTCGTCTATTATGTTCGACGGTTCGGCTTTGCCTTACGCACAAAACCTAGAAGCCACCCGCGAAATGGTTAAAATCGCGCATGCGTTCGGCGCTAGCGTAGAGGGCGAAATAGGGCACGTGGGTGAGGCGGTTAATAACGATAACTTGCAAACCGATTCGTATACTACCCCCGAAGAAGCGCTTGAGTTTTATAACAGCACCGGCGTAGACGCATTAGCCGTTGCCATAGGTTCGGCTCACGGCGTGTATAAATCAAAACCCAAGCTTAACGTAGAGCGGCTTAAACAAATAAGCAACATAGTGCCCGTACCGCTGGTTTTGCATGGCGGAAGCGGCTTGTCTGACGAAGACTTTACCTCTTGCATTAAAAACGGTATGGCTAAGGTAAACGTTTTCACCGATTTATGCTTGGCGGGCGAGCAAGCTTACAAAAACTCCGGCGACGGGTATTTGGAAACCCGCAATAAAAAAGTTGAGCAAATAACTCAAGCCGTTAAAAAGAAAATTTTGGTTTTCGGCAGCCAAAACAAAGCTTAAAATTAAACAAAAAACAAAACGCTTTCATGTTAGGGCGTTATATTAAAAACCGCTACGGTAAACTGCAATAGACGTAGGGTTTTTTAGAAATAATTAAAATTTATAGGAATTTGCAGTTTTTAAGCGATCAAAAAAGAAAAAAGAACTTGGATGTAAAAATTCAAGTTCTTTTTCTATACTAAAAAATAGTTATGGGTTTTTCATATGCTTTTAGTTAAAAGTGCGGGTTGTGGCACTTTTCTTTACCTGCTTCTATTTTACCCCCTTTTGCGGCACCTTTAATTAGTTAAACCAATTCCATTCAACCTTAAAAATTATCGACTAGAACTTTTCTATTATTCGTCATTACCCTTTGACTTCTGTTTTTATATAAGACATAATTAAATTACGAAAAACGGGAAAATGTTCCTTAAAAACGAAACGAATGTACGCTATGGAAATTAAAAGAGATTTTTACCTACAAAAAACCTTTTGACGTTAAGGGCAAAAAATATATGGCAACGCCTGTAAAACATTATTTTACAGCTTTGGGAATTAGAAACGCCGTCGTTAATTTCCGTCAAACCGAAGAATCGCACATTACGGAAAATATTATCTGCGTTGAACTTCGTATGCGTGGCTTTCACACCACGTCTTATCTTGTTGATTTGAAACCCGGTGGTTTACCGTAAAAATCCCTATGATTATTACGGTAATTCCGCGGCGTTTTTTTGTCGTTGCCGTTTTGTAAGCTTTTTCAAAATAGACTAAGCCAAAATAGCGCAAAAAATTAGCAAAAATTACAAAATATTTCACGCCCGCGCGTAATATAATATATCGAACGGAGAAAAACGCTTTATGGGCGTCGTTTGCAAACAAACGCTGATTTTAAACGAGTGCGATAACGAATGCGATAATTTCGGTGCGGTTAGCGGTAAAAAAAGCGGCGCGTTTTTAAATTATTCGCTTTCGCAAAAAAAGGCAAGCGTTAACCTTACTTTTACCGAGAAAGTGAATTTTTTAAGCGCGGCGCTTTGCTTTAATTCTTGCGGAAAAACGCGGCTTTTTAATATCGGCGGCAATAACGGTCGTAATAGCGGTCGTAATAACGGTGGCGGCGACGGCGACAATGGCGAAAAAAATTCGCGTGCGTTCGAGTTCGATTTTCCGTGCGAAGAGAATAGCGCCGATATCGATAACGGCGAAAGCGGTATTGCCGCGCTGGTTTTTATAAACGGAAAGCCTAAGTTTTTTGCTTGCCGCGGGTATAAAACAAGCCGTGCGGGCGGCGAACGTCGCGTTTTTAAGGAGCTTAACGAATTTTATGAGGAGAATAATAAAAAAGGCGGCTACGGCTACGATGAACAAAAAACGAGCCTTTTTTGCGGTGAAAAAATCGAGGGCGAATCGGATTGCTTCGCCTCAAACGCAAAAAAATCTACCGCCGACGGCAGTTACTGCGAGGAAAGCGGCGGCGGAGCAAGCGGCGGCGAAAAAGTAGAATATAACGACGACGCTATCGCAAGCGTAAACTATTACGCGCAAAATTTCAACGCGGACGTCGGTTTATACGGGGCGGCAAAAATTCCGCCTTTAAATAATTTTCAAGTAAAAATTCCTTTGTACGCGCCCGAAAGCTTAAGCGGGGGCGGGGAGGCCGAAAATGATTTACAAAATAGCAAAAATGCGCTCTTTGACGGCGGCGGTTTTTCAGCGCAACCGCAAAAAGCGCAAGAATATGCGGCTTGCGGCTTTGCGGGCGGGGATAATTGCGGCGAAAATTCGGACTTTTTCAAAAAAATAGAAAGCCAATTAGAGTCGCTGTTTAACGATTATCCCGCCGAAAACTCGCTTAGCGCCGTCGTGCCGGAAAGCCGTTGGGTACGCGTTTGCTACGGCGAAAATAAGTTTTACGTTGTGGGCGTTGTTTATAAGGGCGGCTGTCCGCGTTATATCGCTTACGGCGTGGCGGGCGATAGGTTTAGCGCACCCGCGGGCTTTACGTCGAACGCGGTGTTTTTGCCCGCTTCGCTTTTCGAGCGCGAAAGCCACGGCTTTTGGTGTATGCTGCAAAACGCTAAAACGGGAGAAACTCAAAGTTTTTAAGTTTTAGGCTCGCCGTTTTTTTAGTTCTTTTGATTTTGCGCATATTTTTGTCGGTTTTTAAAGCTCGGCTTTCGTTTCGTTTCGCGGCTTATTCGCGTTTTTATGCTGTTTTACGTCAGTTTTAAAACGCGCGGCAAATAAATTGATTTTTTCGCTGCGTTATGCTAAAATAAGCTAGCGCGGGCATAGAAAAATTATAGTTAGTTTACCGCTCGCGCGGGAGCAATTGTATGGTTAAGCTTTGGGCAAGGGCTATTAAAGAACATAAAACTGTAAAAAAATACGATTTCGTTAAAGACGAAACTATGGAATGGGCGGCGTTTTACGGCTACGTTGCAGAAATATGCCATGCCATGGATTTGTCTACGCCCGTAATAACCAAAACGCACTTGTTTAATTTTGCTAAATTTAATTTCGTTAGGTTTTTAAAAAGCGATTTTATAGAGGCGGTAGACTTCGATTATTTGATGATTGAAAACGTTAATAAATAACGGCTAGGTTTTAAAAAGTGGGGCTATAGGTCGATTATCGGCACTTTCGCGTTTTTTTAAGCGTGTGTTTTCGGCAAAACAACGCGCTAAATTCGCGCGGCGCGCATAAAACCTTTAAAAAGGCGAATGCTATAATTAAAGCGTTTTGCTTTTAAGGAGTGTTTTATGAAAATTACGAGTATTATAGCTTTCGTTTTGGTAATAGTCGGCGCTCTCGTGTGGCTTGGCGTGGGGCTTTTTGCGGTTGACGTAGTCGCGCTTATTTTCGGCTCGTTAAGCGTTTTTTCGCGAATCGTTTATTGCGCGGTCGGGCTAGGCGGCTTATTTATGATATTTTTCGCGTTTGTTTACAATCCGTTTAAGCAAATCGATTAAAATTGAGTGTTTTTAATCTCTTAAATTACAATTTTTCAGTTTTCGGCGTAGGCGCTTTATGCGTTTGCGCCGTGTTTTTTTGCGGCAAGAATTTTAGCGGCGAAAATTTTGCTTTTTAACGGCGATTTTTTATTATCTTGCGGCAAAAAAAGCGGTTTAATCGGCAATTTTCGTTTTGCAGCGTTAAAGGCTTGCTTTTTTTTTAATTCGGGGGTAATATGTTAGGCGAAGGTTTTCGGAAAACACTTCTATTAAAAAAACCGAGGTATTTTTTATGAAACAAAGTACTGCGCTAAGTCTTACGCGCGCGGCTGTTACGGCTGCGGTTTATTTTTCGGTAACGGCAATATTTTCGCCTATATCGTTCGGGTTTTTGCAGCTTAGGTTGTCCGAATGTTTGTGCGTGTTGCCGTTGTTCTTTCCCGAAACGGGCGTGGGCTTAATAGTGGGCTGTTTTTTATCTAACGCGTTGTTTTCCACCCCGCAAGACGTGCTTTTCGGCACTCTTGCCACGGTTTTATCGGTGTCGTTAACTTGTTTTACTGCAAAAAAAGTAAAAAACCGCACGCTTAAATTTATGCTGTGCGGATTATATTCGGCGGCGTTTAACGGTTTAATCGTGCCGCTGGGGTTTATGTTCTTTTCGTTTTCGTGGGCGGGGTATTTTATAGCCGCCGCGCAAATCGCCGTGTGCGAGGCGCTTTTGGTTTTCGTGGCGGGCGGCATGCTTTGCTATTTTTTGGCAAAGTATTTTAAAGCGGAATAGCCTTTTGTTTTTATTTTTTAGTTCTTAAAATGCGTTTTGCCGCTTGTTTTTGCATGTTTGTTGTTTTTTTCGGTGGGTAATTCCCGGTTGTTAACAGAAAAAATAGCGTTTAACTCATAACTACGCAACAAAATTTTAAAATTCAAAATTAAACCGTTGACATATTTCGGTTTTTTTTATATAATATTAAGGCTGCCTTAAAGGCAAGCTCGGCGTATACGGAGAAATGGCTGAGTGGTCGAAGGCGCACGATTGGAAATCGTGTGTACGTCATAAGCGTACCAAGGGTTCAAATCCCTTTTTCTCCGCCATTTAAAAAGCATAGGTTTGATACGTTATGTATCA
>CAYZWD010000081.1:0-4911 GCA_964482115.1 uncultured Acidiphilium sp.
CTCCCGAACAAGCGGTTAGCGTAGGCTTGCAAATTTTATCCGACGAAACTAAAGCCGCAGAAATTATATCCGCGCAAAAAAACAATATTTCGGATAAAGCCACTCAGCAAATAACCGATTTTATTTTAAACCTTGCGGCTAGCAAAAAAAGCGAATAATTAAAATTAACAATAAAAAAGAGAGCAAAAAACGGTTTTTCCGCAAAGCTCTCTTTTTTATTATCTCTAACGTAAATATTTTTTATTATCGCCGATATAAATAATTGCAAAAAAATATAATCTCCCTAATCGTAAAAAACAAAAGTTTAAAGCTTACAAATTAGCGCGGCTAAAACACCACTTTCAAACGAAAGGGTTATTTCGCTTTGCGCCCATTCGTTGCTTACGCCCAGAGGATAAACGTTTTTTAAAACCGCGTTTTTAAGCGAATATTTAGCTCCGCTTAAACAAACGCCAAGGCATTCGTTCGTCAGCGCCAAAACCGAAAACGAATAGCCCGCCTTTTGCTTAAACGCGTATTTACTGGCGGGTAAAACCCACCCCTCGCAATTAAAATCGATTATTTTAACGGTAGCCCCGCTTGCCGCGGCAAACGCCGCCGCTTGCACGTTAGCTAAAAAATGGTCTAACCGCCCGCCGCACGCGCAATAAACGGTTAGCTCGCGCGCACCTAAAAAAAGTGCGTGTTTTATGGCGGCTAAGGTATCCGTATCGTCTTTTTCGGTGGGTAAATCAAGGGTTTTTAAGCCACTCGGCACGGAAACGGTTAACGAATCGCGGTCGCCTACGAATAAATCGACGCGTACGCCTCCGCTTAAAGCGTAACTTAGCCCTTTATCGCACGCGATAACGAAATCGGCTTTTTCAATATCCGTTAAAGGCGAAAGCTCTCCGCCCGAAATTATAGCTATTTTTTTTATTTCTTTTTTTTGCATAGGTAAATTTTTAAAACACCTTTCGTTGCCGCGCTAAGCGTTCGTTATTTAGCCGATAAATAAGAATTACCCGCATTATACACCGCCGCAAAAAAAATGTCAATTCAAAAAGCGGTTTTTACGCTAACGTATGCCGCTAGTAAGAAAAAGCATTCCCGTATATCTAACTAAATCGAAGAAAACGGAGGGCGAAACGTGAACTTCAAATACTTCTGCCAAGCAAAAAATCAGCAGAAACGCCGAAATAATCGGCAAGTTTTACAATATAGCTTGCCTTAGGCTCGTTAACGCCGCGCTCCCAATAATCGATAGCCTTTTGACTTACGCCGATATTTTTTGCAAGTAAAGCTTGCGAAATGTTGCGTTCTTTTCTTAATTCTTTAATAACGTCGCCAATCATAAGCACATTTTAGCAGAATTCTTCTTAAAATCCTTGACAAAGAAGAATTCTTCTTGTATAATATGCTTAGTTATTAAAAACCTAAGCGTTTTTGGTTTTGCAAAACAGAAATATCTGCAAAATTGAAAGTGCGTTAAGTAAAAAATAAGGAGATTATACAAATGAGTTTTTGCAACAAATGCGGAAATAGGCTTAACGACAACGAGGCGTTTTGCCCTAACTGCGGAGCGGCGCAAGGAACGGCTAATGCAAACGCGCAAAACAGCGGACAACCTGTAATAGTTAACATACAAAACACTAATACTAACACTAACACCGCGTATGCCTGTGGCGGGGCAAAAAAGAACAAATGGGTTGCTTTTTCACTCTGTTTGTTTTTAGGGTTTCTTGGTGCTCATAAATTTTATGAAGGAAAAATCGGCACGGGACTATTATATTTATGCACGGCGGGGCTTTTTTGTATAGGCTGGATTATAGACCTCTTTAATCTATTGGGTAAACCGAACCCGTATTACGTATAATAATTCGCACCGAAACAATTTTTTGACATTTAAAAAACCACCGCAAAAAATAAAAAATTTGCGGTGGTTTTTTCATTCGACAAATGTTAGCCATTAGAGAGCCGAACTAATTAAGTTTTAACCTCGTTAAATTTTTAAAATCGGCGTTAAACTCTCTTATAATACGTCTAGCATTATCGCGTTCGTTTGCCTTGATTTTCCTAAATCTTGCTTTTGTTAAAAAGCGTAGCACCATAAAGTAATATTTTTTAGATTATTTTGGTAAAAATTTGCGCAGTCGTACATTAATACTACAAGCAATGTTTTGCCTAAATAAACAAAAAAGATGCCTTTACGGCTTTATCGGTTCAATTCTTCTTAGACTATCTATATATCCGTTTTTAAGGTTACGGAGTTGAAGCCTTGTTTTTTCATTTTATAGGTAGCCCAGTCGCACAGCTCGCGAGTTTCAAAAATAGCGAATACCGCGCTGCCCGAACCCGTCATGGCAACGGCTTTGGGCGATAACGCAGAATACGCCTCGTAAGCAAGCTTAACTTCTTCACACAAAGCGCTAGCCGCACCATAAAGGTCGTTTTTTATAAGCGAATAGTTGACCTCTCCGCGTTCTAGTTCGTTAATAAGTGGGGCTATAAGCCCGTTATCGGCGCTTTCGGCAAAATTTTCGCTTGAAAATTCGGCGGTTGAAAAATTTGCCAATTGTGGGTTTTGCTCATCGAAAAGCTTAAAGCATTCGCCCGTATCTACCCCGCGCGAAGCAAACGCAACCGAAAAATAAATATCGTTTTTTAAAGTAAACGGGGTTATTATATCGCCGCGCCCGCGCAGCCTACACGCGCCGCCGCTAAGCAAATACGCGGTATCGCTGCCGAGCGAATTTGCAAGCTCTATTAAATTTGCACCTTTTTTATATATGCGTTCCCGTATCTACCCCGCGCGAAGCAAACGCAACCGAAAAATAAATATCGTTTTTTAAAGTAAACGGGGTTATTATATCGCCGCGCCCGCGCAGCCTACACGCGCCGCCGCTAAGCAAATACGCGGTATCGCTGCCGAGCGAATTTGCAAGCTCTATTAAATTTGCACCTTTTTTATATATGCGTTCCATAGCGCGGAGCACCGCCGCCGCCCCCGCGGACGAACCGCCCATACCCGAAGACCACGGTACGTTTTTATATAGCGTTATATCCGCGCCGCAACTACCCGTTTTTTCGCAATAAGCCGCGGCGGCTTTAAACGCGTTATCTTTTTCGGGCTCGTAAACGTCGTATTGTTCTAAAGTGAGCCCGCGCGTTTTTAGCGTTATTTTTTTATCCCTGCGCGAGCGCACTACCAAGCGGTCGAATAAATCGACGGTGACGAGCACGCTATCCAGCATATGATATCCGTCTGCCACGCCGACCACGCTAAGCGCTAAATTTATTTTTGCTTTTGCTTTTTCGCTTACTACCATCTTTTGCTCCGTAGCCGCACACGTAAAAACAAGCTTTTAGCAAGTTTATACGTTTATGCGCGGCTTTTTTTTACAACTTAAATATCTATTTTGCGATAAACCGAAATTACTCCGTCGCTTTCGGCGGGGAATTCCACCGACGGGTTTTGCTGTTTTAAAAGTCTTTCCGAAACGCCCGCTTTTTTGCAAACAGCCCAAGCGTCGTCTCCTTTTTTAACGAAAATCATGCTAACGGTGCAATCGTCTAAGGGTTTTTCTTCACCCAAAGATACGGCGGCAACTAAGTTTTCTGTTTTTACGTCTGCACAAACGGCGGCGAATATTAGGTCGCCTTCTAAAACGCACTTGCCGTCGAATTCCTTAACGCTAACGTTTTTAACCACGGCGCAAGCGGAGCACGCCTCGCCGTAACGCGCCGAAAAATCAAGCGAAACGGGCAACTCGCACACGGCGCGCTTAATAACACCGTCTGCATTTTCGGTTAAAACTTCAGCCTTAATTACGCCCGAAAAAGTGATTTTGCCATCGAAAACCGAACTATTAAGCCCGTAAACGCACGCGCTTATAACGCCTTTAATAGTGCCGTCGCGCTCGCAAGCGGCCTCACCCAAAGCTTTGCCTTTAAACGTTAAAAGTTCGCGCCCGCACTCGCAAAAAGCGCTTTCGCGCGAAATAGTCGTTTCGGCGTTTAAACAAAAACAATCTTCAACCCGCTCGCACTCGGTTTGCGCGTACGCCTCGCCGAAAAATCTAAGCAAGTAATTTAAAGTAATAACCGAAGAACCGTCTTGCTCGGAAGACTCTATTTTATAGGCGGCGTCGCACACGCATGCAAAGCCCGTAGCCTGCATATCGGGCGAAACGCCTTCGGCGGCTACCTCGAACCTAAGCGGGAACCAAGCGCTTTCGCGCACTAAATCGCCGCCGTCTGTTAAAAACAAAAACTCGCCGCCCGCCTCGGCGTCGAAAATTAAACTTTCAACGCCGCATTGCACGCTTATAACGCGCACGCCCTCGTTTGCGCAAAGCAGCCTTTTTATTAAATAATTAAAAGTTTTTTGCTCTTCGAGCTCGTAATTATCCACGCACGAGGTTTTATATTCAATAGCCGAAAACGCCGCTTTTTTACAAATAGCGCCTTCGATTTCGCCGACGTAATAAAGCTCTCGCGCGGTTAAAAATTCAGCCGTAGCGGTTATTTCGGCAGCCAAGCCGTAACCGCCCGCGCTTGCAGATATTTTAACCGAATCGGCAAAAAGCGTTACCTCAGGCTCGTGCAAATATTCGCCGTCGAACGGGATTTGCACTATAAAATCTACGGCGCTTTCATAAGTTTCAAGCCCGCTATCGCCCTCGTATAGCACGGTTATATACGCGCGCGCGGCAACTTCTGCGCCGACTCCGATTTTACTAACGCCCGCTACCCTGCACTTAACGAAAGGCGCTACTATTCGCCTTACCGCATTTTCTTCTAAAGAAAGGTCGGTTTTAAAACCCGTGGTTGCTTGTTTTTTTATACGTTCCGTTTGTTTAACGGATTTTTTTATTACGTCCATTATTCGTTCCTCCGCAGTTAAATATATGCGGGCAACGAAAAGTATAT
>CAYZWD010000082.1:0-4906 GCA_964482115.1 uncultured Acidiphilium sp.
ATTTTGTAATTAGTTATATCCTCGGATACAACCGAACAAATTTGTTTCGTATGCGGACTGAAAGCAACGTGTATTCGCGATTATCGCATACAAAATATTAAAACGGCAAATATCTTAAACATATCGTTTGCATTGTAACGAAAAAAATTTTCTTTAACGAGACATAAGCGGGCTTTTTTTAGAGCCCTAACGTTTAAACGTAAATAAAAACGGGCGGGGGGCGCATAATAAAAGCGGGGCGGTAAACCCGCCGAGGGGTAAAAATGAAAGAAAACGAGCTTATCAGAATGGACGAGGTTGGCAGAATAACTATTCCGCAAGAAATGCGCAAGGTTTTAAAACTAGACGGAGAGAGGGTTGTAGAACTGCATATCGAAAAAGAAAAATTGATAATAAAAAAATATTCGCCGGCGCTGTCTTTAGGTTCGGTAGCCGAAAAAACCGCGAGCGCGGCGGGCGACTTAGCGGGCGCGGTGTGCATAATTTGCGATACCGGCAAGGTTTTAAGCTGTTCGTCTGAAGCGCTTGCGGAGCTAAAAGGCAAAAAAATATCGGCGGAGCTGCTTGCTTTGATAGAGGCGGGGCAACCCGCGCTTATAAACGCGTGCGACGGCGGAAAACTTTTCGATTTATGCGAAAATTATACTTTTGAATATAGGGCGATAGCCGCCGTGCCGCTATTTTTAGGCGTGCCCGTAGGCTGCGTTTTGCTTGCGGGAACAAACAAAAACGACGTTTTTAGCGACGACGAAATTAAAATTTTAAAGTTTGCAAAAGCGCTAATTTTAAGCGCGCTAGACGAAAATGCTTAGCCGCTCGCGCGAAACCGATTGTTTTTTTGTTCAAAAGTTAGGCAAAATAACAAAAAAATTGCCCGCGGGGGCGGTTTTATGTATGGTTTCTTCCGTGCTGGTTAAGGGTGTGGGGGCGATTTATAAAATTCCGCTGGCGGGCGCGCTAGGCGCGGAGGGTTTGGGGCTGTATCAGCTTATTTTTCCGCTATACGCAATTTTGTTAACGCTTTCGGGCGCGGTTGCGCCGCAAACACTCACGCGGATTTCGGCTAACGGTTACGGGTGGCGCTGCATAATAAAACGAGCGCTAACGCTGTTTTGTTTATCTAGCGTGTTTTTCGCGGTGATTTTAACCTTTTTCGGGCGAAAAATAGGCAAATTCCAAGGTAACGCGCAAGCGGGCGAACTTTATAAAATAATAGCGCCCTCTTTGGTCGTGTGCTCGGTAATAGCCGTTTTGAGGGGAATGATTCAAGGCAGAGGGGAATTTTTGCCAACGGCTTTTTCGCAAATAATAGAGCAAGTGGTAAAGTCGGCTGTCGGGCTGGTAGCCGTTTATTTTTTGCCGGGCGACACGCTAAAAAAAGCCGCTTACGCAACGCTTGCGGTTTTAATTTCTGAAATCGTTGCGCTTTTTTATCTTTTTGCCGAATTTTATAAACGGTTTTTAAAAGACGATAATCAATTATTTAAAGAGAATAAGCGGCATTTAAACGAAGATAATCGGTTCTCGAAAGAAAATGAGCCGTTCTCGAAAGAAAATGAGCCGTTTTTAAAAGAAAATGACCGAATTTTAAAAGATAATAAGCGGCTTTTAAAACAAAATAGGCAAAATTCTGCGCAAAAAAATAAGTATAAAACGCTAAGCTATAAAACGTTGCTGTTTTACGCCGCGCCGCTATGCGGCGCTATGCTGATAATGCCGCTAGCCGCTTTTTTAGACGGATTCGTAGCGGTTAACTTGTTAAAACTTAATTTTAAAAACGCTGTGGCGCTTTACGGTGCGTTTTCGGGTGCGGCGGAAACCGTAATCGCGTTGCCGGCGGGGGCGTTAGGTGCGTTTTGTTCGGCGTGCTTGCCGCGCTTAAATTCTTCGCCCGCGCGCGGAAAATTGCTGTGCTTTACCGCGTTTGCGTCGCTAGTTGCCGCGGCGTGTGTTTTTTTATTTAACGGGCTAATAGTCAAACTGCTCTTTTCGAATTTGGGCGAATACAAACCGTTGGTTGCCGAGCTGTTGCGGCGCGCTTCGGCAAACGTAATTTTTCAAAGCGTGCTTGCCGCTACAAACGTAATTTTGCTCTCGCTCGACGGGCAGGCTTTTTCGCTTGCGTCGTTGACGGTCGCGCTTGTTTTTAAGGGTACGCTTAACGTTTTGTTAATAAAAATACCGCAAATAAACGTTTTCGGGCTGATTATTTCGGATAGCTGCTTTTATTTGCTTGCGCTCCTTTTGAATTTAGGGTATATTATTTACTGTGCGCGTAAAAATCGCGCGCGGCACCGTTTAAACGCTTGCGATTAAACAGTTTAGTTAGTCGTTTTTTATAACGGTTTAACGGCGCGCAAAACAAAAAATGCCGATTGCGGCATTGTTGCTCAAAAAAATTAAAGGCGGCGAAGTATGGATATAGTTTTAATAGGTTTAGGCGCCGAGAAGGGTGAACTTTCTTTAAACGCGCTAAGGGAAATTAAAGGGGCTGAAAAGGTTTTCGTTAGAAGTTTAGTTCCCGAAAGCACTAAGATTTTTGAAGAGTTAGAAATAGCCGTAGAATCTTTTGACGGATTGTTTGAAAAAACGCGCGGGTTCGATTCGTTAAACAAAAAAATAGCCGCCGAGGTTTTAAAATACGCTAAAAACGGCGGTGGCGGCAAGGCGGGCGGCAAGGCGGGCGGCGCTGCGGGCTGCACGGTAGCTTATTGTGTAGACGGCGCGGTTTCGGACGATAACGCCGCCGCTATTATATTAAAACGCGCAAAAAACGTGCGCGTTAAAGAGGCTGCCTCTCGTGCGGCAAGGCTAGTCGCCTCGGAACGTTTTCGCGGCGGATATACGGCGGTTTCGGCTTACAGCGCAGAGCTTATAACCGCTTCGTGCCCGATGCCGCTTATAGTTTACGATATAGACAGCGAGTTTGCCGCCGCCGAACTTAAGCTTAAATTATGCGATTTATTCGGCGACGAAGCCCCCGCGGTTTTAAGCCTAGGCGGCAAAAAAATTAAAATCAAGCTGTTCGAACTAGATAGATTTTCGGGCTACGGTTACGATACGGCGCTGCTTTTAACGCCGCAAAATCTAACCCGAAAAACCCGCTTTTCGCTTGAAGATTTGCTTGAAATACTTAAAATTTTGCGCTCTGAAAACGGGTGCGAATGGGATAGGGCGCAAACGCGCGAAAGCATTGCGAACAATTTAATAGAGGAATGCTACGAGCTTTACGACGCGATTTTACAAGGCGACGCAAGCGCTATAACCGAAGAGTGCGGCGACGTGCTTTTACAAGCAGCGTTCCATGTTTTGTTCGGTGAAGAGGCGCACGAGTATAACCGCTCGGACGTAATAAGCGGCATTTGCGAAAAGCTTATAACCCGCCACACGCACGTTTTCGGCGCGGATAACGCGGCAAACGGCGAACTCGCCCTCGCTTTGTGGGAAAAAAATAAGCAAAAAGAAAAAGGGTTCAGCTCGGCAAGCGAATATTTGCAAAGCGTGCCTAAGAGTTTTCCGAGTGCGATGCGCGCGCAAAAACTACAAAAGCGCGCGGCAAAATACGGCTTCGATTTTGAAAACGTAACGCAAATTTACGATAAAATCGCAGAAGAATCGCAAGAGGTTAAAAGCGCGCCCACGCGCGAAGAACGCGAAAAAGAGGTTGGCGATTTGCTGTTTAGCGCCGTAAATTTGGCAAGATATTCGGGTTTCGACGCAGAACAAGCGTTAAACGCCTCTGCCGATAAATTTTTAAAAAGGTTTACGCAAACCGAAAAACTTGCCGTGGCAGACGGCAAAGATTTAAAAAAACTAAGCGCAAAAGAGTGGGATTATTACTATAATGAATCTAAAAAGCTTGAAAATAGGTAACGTAACCTTAAAAAATAACGTGATAATAGCGCCTATGGCGGGTTTTACGGATAAAGCGTTTCGCTCGCTATGCTTTTCGCTAGGGGTGGGGCTGTGCGTTACCGAAATGGTTTCGGCTAAAGGGCTTATATACAAAAACGACCACACGCGCGAGCTTTTGGCTTGCGGCGACGATTTGCCCCGCACGGCTTGCCAAATATTCGGCGGCGAGCCCGATATTATGCGTGCCGCGTGCGAAAGCGAAGAACTTGCCCCTTTTGAAATAATCGATATAAATATGGGGTGCCCCGTGCCTAAAATTTATAATAACGGTGAGGGTTCGTGCTTGCTAAACGATATAAACAGGGCTTCAAAAATCATATCGGAGTGCGCTAAATCGGGCAAAACCGTAACGGTTAAATTTCGCGTCGGAATAGCCGATAATCGACCTATAGCCCCACTTTTTGCAAAAATGTGCGCGGATAGCGGGGCTAAAGCGATAACTATTCACGGCAGAAGTAAAGAGGGCATGTATTCGGGCAAAATCTTTTACGACGAAATTTATAAAAGTAAGCTCGCCGTGGATATACCCGTGTTTGCAAACGGCGGAATTTTTAGCGTTGAACAAGCGGACGAAATAATGAATAAAACGGGCGCGGACGGTGTTGCCGTTGCCCGCGGTGCGCTTTACAATCCGCTTTTAATCGCCGAACTAACCGAGACTAAAACGCAAAAATCTCTTAAAGATTGCGCTTTTTATTTGCTAGACGAGCGCGTGAATTATATGCCGGATAAAATAGCCGCCCACGGAATGCGTAAATTGCTTGCGCAAATGCTGCGCGGGGTTCGCGGCGGCAAAGAGGCTAAACTAAAAATATTCGAGGCGGAAAGCTGCGCCGAAATAAAACGAATTTTAAACGCCGTATTATAACGGTATAACATTTTTTTAGCTCGCTCCGTAAAAGCGGGCTTTATTTTTTGCGCGGCGGTTTTTATTCCCGCTTTTTGGTTTTAATATTGTTTTTTTATTCCCGTTTTTTTGGTTTTAATATTG
>CAYZWD010000083.1:0-4839 GCA_964482115.1 uncultured Acidiphilium sp.
GTCCGCGGGCACGAGGTAGGCACGCATAGCAAAACACACTCGCAAATGAGTAAGCAAACGAAAGAGCAAATAACCGAAGAGTTAGAATATTCTCGTGCGGCTATATATAACGCGTGCGGCAAAAAGCCAACGCTTTTTAGAGCGCCGTTCGGCGATTACGACGATTTACTTATAGAAACCGCCCAAAGCTTGGGGCTTTATACTATTCAATGGGACGTTGACAGTTTAGATTGGAAAGATTTAAGCGCGTCAGCAATAGCAAAAAGGGTGGTTAGCCGCGTAAAGAGCGGATCTATAATTCTTTGCCACAATAACGGGAAGCACACGGCTGAAAGTTTACCGCTAATTTTTTCAACCCTAAAAGCCGAAGGATATACGTTCGTTCCGATAGGCGAACTAATTTATAAAGAAAACTACGCTATAGATATTAACGGCAGACAAATAAAAAACGACGAGTCTGCCAAAAATTAAGTAGCAAAACCTAATATAAAAAAAATTAAACTAAGCAAAAATCAAACGCGCAAAATTAAGCGCGTAGGAGGAGTTTTATATGAGTTACGCAGAAAAAATCAACAACAAGGCGTATATTTCGGGCGAAATATTAACCAAAGCAACTTTCTCGCACGAGATATACGGCGAAGGCTTTTACGAAATGTCCGTAGGGGTTAAAAGGCTGTCCGGGCAAGCGGACGTTTTGCCCGTTACCGTTTCCGAACGACTTATCGAGGCGAACAAGCTTACTATAGGTTCTATAATAAACGCCGAAGGGCAGTTTAGAAGTTATAATAAAATGGTAGACGGCAAAAGCAAACTAATGCTTACCGTTTTCGTTAGAGAAATCGTTGCGGGCGACGAATATAAAAACCCGAACAGCGTAATTTTATCGGGGTACGTTTGCAAGCCTACGGTGTATAGAACCACTCCGTTTAACCGCGAAATTGCGGATATTTTGCTTGCGGTAAACAGGGCGTATAATAAATCGGATTATATTCCGTGCATAGCTTGGGGCAGAAACGCGCGTTTTGCAAAGAGTTTAGCCGTAGGCGAAAAAATAGCGCTTTGCGGCAGAATTCAAAGCCGCGATTACACAAAAAAATTTAGCGAAACCGAAAGTAAAGTTTTAACCGCCTACGAAGTTTCGGTTAGCAGAATTGCCGCATGCGACGGGCTAGACGAGTTCGAATCGTCGTTAGCTTTTTGCAAGAAAAACGCGGCAAGCGGAAACGAGCCTGACGCGGGCGGGGTTAAAAAGGGCGTTTCAGCCCGCGTTTACACCGACGATCGCGACATAATATAATTTTGGGATGTTATATCGGCTAAACGGTTAAAAAAGTAAAAAAGCGATAAAATCGAATACGAAAAATATTGCGACGCAAAACGACGCGAATACCGCTAACAATGAGGATAGCGACTCTTGGTGATAAGCTGCATTAACTAAAGTTTGGTAACGAAACGGTAAAAAATTAAATTAGCAATTTTAAAAAAATTTGCAAAAAACCTTGACAGCCGAATTTTAATTTGTTAGAATTAAAAAAAATGAAGATGCGATTAAACTTTTAAGAGCGGTACGGGATACCGACAAGGTTTTACGGTTTTCGCGCGGCAATTGGGCGGTTAAACTTTAGATTTAAGCTAGATTTTTGCACGCTGAAAACGCGCGTTTAATGTGCCGCGCATAGCTGCGGAATATATAACGACTGAAACCTTGCCGAATCGGTAAGGTTTTTTTAAGTTTAAAAGCCTCTTTAAAAAACGGGAGATGTTTTACCTATGAAACTCATTTACGGCGTAAATGAAAAATTGCCGTTGAAAAAGAACTTAGTGTTCGCTTTTCAACAAATGATCGCCATTATGGCGGCAACCTTGCTCGTTCCCATCATTGTAAGCATGAACGGGCTAAAATGTGATCCTGCGGCTGCATTCTTCGGCGCCGGCGCGGGCACGATAGTTTATCTTTTGTTCACTAAGTTCAAAAGCCCCGTATTCTTAGGCTCTTCGTTCACCTTCTTAGGTGCGTTAAATGCTGCAGCTACTCAAAATTACGGTTATTGGGGCTTAATAATCGGCGTAGGTTTTGCCGGGTTGGTTTACGTAATAATCGCCATAATAATTAAGCTCGTTGGTTCGGGCTGGATTAAAAAACTTCTTCCCCACGTAATTATCGGGCCCGTTCTTGCAATTATCGGTCTTTCGCTTTCGGGTACTGCCGGCAGTTGGATGATGAGTAACGGTATACAAGAGAAAATAGGCATTATGACGGATTTAAGCGGTAATATTACCCCCGTTATGTCTGATATTTACAGTCTTTGGTACATATTCGTTGGATTATTTACTTTCCTCGCTATCGTAGTTGCCTCGGTTAAAGGCGGAAAGGGTATTAAACTTATTCCGTTTATCGTAGGTATCGGCGCCGGTTTTGCTCTTGCATTAATAATAACCGCTATCGGTTATTGCGGAGACAGTGCGTTCTTGAAAGGCATGAGAATAGTTGAATTCGACGCCATTACCGAATGCTTCAGCCCCATCAGATTCGAAAGCTTTTTAAGCTTGCCTAAATTTACTTTCTTAGAAGCTATCAGGCATCCCGAAGCTCAAGCTAATCTTGACGGCGCGGCAATAGGCAACCTTGCTTTATTGTTCGTTCCTATCGCTATAGTTGAACTTGCTCAACATATTTCCGACCACGAAAACCTTTCTAACATTGTTGAAGCCGACTTACTCGAAGCCCCCGGTTTACACAGAACCCTTTTAGGCGACGGCGTCGGCTCTATGGTAGGCGCTTTCTTCGGCGGCTGCGCGAACACCACTTACGGCGAATCGATAAGCTGCGTTGCAATTTCTAAAAACGCTTCAACTTCTACTATTTTATTAACCGGCGTTATGTGCATGGTAGTTGCTTGCGTTTCTCCGTTCGTTGCGATAATCAATATGATGCCCAAGTGCGTAATGGGCGGCGCTTGCATAGCTATGTACGGCTTTATTTCGGTAAGCGGTTTGCAAATGCTTAAAGACGTTGACCTTTCCGATAACAGAAATCTTTACCCCGTTGCGGCGATTTTGGTTCTCGGTATCGGCGGCGTAACCTTAAACTTCGGCACGAACCCCTTAACCAAAGGACCTTTATTCCAACTTACTTCACTTGCGGTGGCTATGTTGGTTGGTATTATCACTAACTATGTTACTCACAGCGGCAAGGATAAAGACGATAGTGTCTTAGCAGACGAAAGCGCAGCCGCTACCTCGGCAGATGATAACAAGTAATCGCTTATAAATAAAAAAGAACGCCGCTTAAAATCGGTTGCCCGATAAAAGCGGCGTTGTTTTAATAAAAACTAATAAAAAATATAAACAGAGGTGCATTATGGAAGAATATATGAAAAACGTTACCATACTCAATCATCCGCTTATCGCGCACAAAATAACGCACTTGTGCGACGTTACCACTAACACTAAAGAATTCCGTGAAATCGTTTCGGAAATCGCAATGCTGATGGGGTACGAGGCGTTTAGAGATATCGCCACTGAAGACGTTGAAATTCAAGCTCCGCTTTCTAAATTTAAATCGCCCGTAGTTGCCGAAAAAATAGCCATAGTTCCCATTTTAAGGGCGGGGCTAGGAATGGTAGACGGGCTCACCGCGTTGTTTCCCACCGCCAAGGTAGGGCACATAGGGCTTTACCGCGACGAGCAGACTTTAGAGCCGCACGAATACTATTGCAAACTGCCTATGGACTGCGTGGACGGCACTTGCATAGTAGTAGATCCCGCGTTGGCTACGGGCGGTAGCGCTAAAGCGGCTATCAATTTCATTAAAGAAAGAGGTTATAAAAAAATAAAACTTTTATCGCTTATAGCCGCGCCGGAAGGCGTTAAAAAGGTTGCAGAGGCTCATCCGGACGTTAAAATTTTCGTTGCCCATTACGCTAACGCACCCTTAAACGAGCACGGTTATATAGTAACAGCTTTCGGCGACGCGGGCGACCGTATTTTCGGAACGAAGTAATCAAAAAAATACGGAACGAATAACGGTAAAAATAAACGAAGTAACGTTTTAATAAATTAAAACGCAAAATAAAAAAAAAGTAATCTAGGCTAAAAACGCTTAGGTTACTTTTTTATTACGTAATTGCCGCGATATAAAAATCGCAAAAATCGTTAAATATCGTTTTCTGTCAAAACTTTAAAACCCGCGGCTTTTAATTTTTCGCTGGTAACGCCGTAGCCGTGGATTTTTTTACCGCTAAAAGTACCGTCGTAAATAACGCCGGTGCCGCAAGACGGACTGTTTGCCTTTAAAATGCAATAATCAACGTTATTTGCCTTTGCGATTTTAACGGTGAGTTCCGCTCCGCGTTCGTATTCTTCGGTTACGTCTACGCGGGCGTTTGAAATTATTTTATCGCCTACGCGTTCGGCTGGGTTTCTAGGCGTGGGTAAACCTCCTAGTTGTTCGGGGCAAACGGGGATTATAACGTTATTTTTACCGAGCTCGGCAATCTTTTCGCAAAAACAGTTATCGCCTTTATATCGGCAATCGCTGCCGTATAGACAAGCGCTAACAAGAATTTTTTTCATAAACAAACCTCCTTGCTACATTGTATCACGGCGTAAAAAAAATTGCAATAAAATTAACGCAAGCGCAAAAAATAAGGCTGTTTTATATGCGTTAAACTGCGGTTTTATAAACGGGTTTTTGCAAAATTTTACACGACATATTTTTTATAATAATAAGGAATATGATTTTTTGGCTAAAAAATACTTTACATTTTTAAAAATTGCGTTTATGATATAAAGAGCGTACGTTTAGCTTAAGCGTTTATAATTAGCGCTAAATAGGCG
>CAYZWD010000084.1:0-4782 GCA_964482115.1 uncultured Acidiphilium sp.
CCCCGAGGTCGCGATAGGCACGCGCGCGGTGACTTACCGCTGCGTTTACGATAACGGTTGGTTTACCCCGCCCGCCGCTAGCGAGGGCGATCCGTTTTACGGCGATTTTGCCGATTACGGTATAACTTTAAGCGTTCCGTCGGCTTACGTGGTTGCGGGGGGTACGCCGCGTTCGCTGGATATAACGGGCGGCGTTGCGGAATATAATTACGAGTTTAAAAACCGCCGCTCGGTGGCGTTTTGCTTATCTGAAAATTTTAACGTGATTTCAAAAAAGTGGGGCAATAGGTCGATTAACTGCTATTTCGTTAATAATCTTAATCAAAACGAAAGCGCAAATGACGGCAGCGTTTTAAACGGTGTAAATAATAAAACGACCGAAAGCGCCGATTTAGGTTACGCTTATTACGAAAAGCTTACCGCGCTTGCCGCCGATTGTTTAAGTTATTTTTGCGAACTCTTCGGCGAATATCCTTACGGCGACTATTCGCTTGCGTTCACGCCGTTTTATTGCGGCGGAATGGAATATCCCGCGCTCTCGGTAATTAATAAAAACCAAAGCGTGCAAAACGCGGTTAAAGCCGTCGTGCACGAAACGGCGCACCAATGGTTTCCGCTTTTAGTAAGCAATAACGAATATGCCGAGGCGTATTTCGACGAGGGACTTGCCGAGTTCGCCGCGTTTAGCTATTTTAGTGCAAAAAAATCAGACTTTGCCGAAGAAATGCTGGACTGCGCGCGCAAAACCGTAATAAATTACGTAAACGACGTTAGCGAGAAAATGCAAATGAACAAAAACTTAAACGAATTTTTAAGCGAATACGATTATTACGCTTGCGTTTACGCGCGCGGGCTGCTAGCTTTTTGCGAAGTACAAAAAATTTGCGGAGAAAGTAAATTGAACGCCGCTATTAAAAAATTCGTTGCGCAAAACTCGTTTAAACGCGCGGGCGCGGCGGAGTTTTTAAACGCCCTTTCGCATAAAGCGGCAAAAAATACCTTTTTAAGCATTGTTGAGGGCAAGGCTCTATTGTGCTTGCCAAAATGATTTTTTAGTTGTATAATATAAGCGAGAAAACTTGCTTTCAAGTGCTTTCGAGCGCAAGCGCGGCGGGCTTCGTTTTTTAGGCGATAAAAATCGCGAACTGCGCGATAATCGACCTATAGCGGGCTTTTCGTTGCCGTAGGTGCGTTGTTAAGGAGTGGTTTTATGCGTTTGTTGCAATACAAGTGCCCGTCGTGCGGGGTTAAAAGCGAAGAGCTCGTAAACGAGGGCGATCGCCCGCTTTGCAAAAAATGCGGCGCGCCGTTAGAACGCGATTACAACGGGAAAATTTACGGCGCTACGGGCAAAAGCGGGGGCGGTTGTTCGGGCGATTGCTCGCATTGTTCGGGTTGCTCGCATTAGCCGTTAGGCTGTTATGGGTCGATTATGTTTTCGCTAAGCCTAATTTGCAAAAAAAAGATCGGCAAAAAAACTATAAAGCTTTAAAAAACTAAAAAACGGCTAAAAAACGCGCGCCGCGCAAACAAAAATATATAATGCGCGCGCCCACGCGCAATAAAATGCCAAAAAGCGAGTTTTTTGTTTGACAAATATAGCGTAAAATGATAGAATAAAAAAAGTATT
Organism: uncultured Acidiphilium sp.; assembly: GCA_964482115.1. Taxonomy (GTDB): domain Bacteria; phylum Bacillota; class Clostridia; order Christensenellales; family Borkfalkiaceae; genus HGM11416. The sequence continues at coordinate 1,631 of CAYZWD010000084.1, forward strand.
TTGGAACAAGGGGATGTTTCGCGTTTTTTGCGAAATTCCGCACTCTTTTAAGGAGAACTTTATGAAAACATTAAGCAAAATTTTAATTTTCGCGCTTGCTCTCGTAACCGCGTTTTCGTTTACCGCTTGCGCGGATGACGACGGGGTTGACGAAACGCTTACCGGTTGGGCTATCGAATATAAAATAGCCAAAGATGAAGACGCCGACGGCAAAAAAATAGAATACCTTTCGATAGAAGGGCTTTTCGTTGCGGACGGAACCGCTTTAGCCGTTTTGGATACTTCGGTTGACTTCGACTATATCGATTTAAAAATCGGCGTACTGAACGCCGCGGGCAAGCCCGTTATCACCGTTCCCGTTTTAGACGACGACGGCAATAAAATTTACGATAACAAAGTTCTTCGCACCGAAGAACTCGATTTAAGCGGATACGACCACGTTGAAATTTCAAGCGACGCGTTCGCAAACCAACTTATCATCGGCACTGTTGAGGTTGGCTCCGCCGTAACTAAAATCGGTTCTAGCGCGTTTTCGGGCTGTGCGAACGTAACCGAAATGACTTTGCCGTTTATCGGCGGCGAAAGGGACGGCGTTAACGCCGCTAAGGTTTTCGGCTACGTCTTCGGATCTTCCGAGGCAACCGGTTGCACTTCGGTTACCATGAATTACAACGCTACCGGTTCGGGCACTTACTATATCCCCTCGGGGCTTAGCAAGGTAACCGTTAACGGCGCTAAAGACGCAGACGGCAACGCTTATGCACTTCCCCGCTATGCGTTCAACGCCGTAACTTCTTTAAAAACCGTTGTTTTAAACGGTGAAGTCGGCGAAATAGGCGAAAACGCGTTTTCGGGTTGCACCGGTCTTATCGAGTTCGAAGTTCCCGCAGACGTTACCGAAATAGGCAAAAAAGCTTTTTACGGTTGCACTTCGCTTTTAAACGTTGATTTTGCAAACGCAACCGCGCTTAAAAATATTTATCAAGAGGCGTTTTCGGGTTGCACCGCTTTGGGTTATAGCTTAGTGGGCGATAAAACCGTAGATTTCCCCGCGTCGCTTTCGCACGTTTACGAAAAGGCGTTTTACGGTTGCACCGCGTTAACTTCGGTTAACTTCAAAGCCTCCGCTAGTTTAACCTTAGACGCATACAGCTTTTACGGCTGCACCGCGCTTAAAACCGCAAGCTTAAACGCGTCCGCTAAGGTTGGCGACTACGCGTTTGAAAAATGCGCGGAGGGCTTTAAAACCGTTTAACGTTAATGCGTTTTCGGCTTATTTAGGCGCTTTTAATTAAAAACTTTAGCCCGAAGAACGGTTTAAAAACGGCAGTCTTCGGGCTTTTTTATCAGCTTTATTAGTTCTTGCGCTTTTAGCTTGCGCTATAAAACTTTTTTACTTTTAGCGGTAAAACTTTTTGTGGTTGCGGGGGTTTATTTTTCTCGTGGCTAGGAAACGTCAAACGCGTCAAGCTATAAACATTTTTGCAAAAAAGGTGATTTTATGAAAGATTTCGTGCACTTGCACTTACATACCGAATACAGTTTGCTAGACGGCGCCGCCCGAATAGACAAGGTTTTTGAACTAGCCAAAGAGCTAGGGCAAAACGCCGTTGCGATAACCGACCATGGTAACATGTACGGCGTGGTATATTTTGCCGAACACGCGGCTAAGCTCGGAATGAAAGCGATTATCGGTTGCGAAATGTATATGTGCAACGATATGTATAAAAAAGATTCTAAAAACGCCGAATACGAGCATTTAGTTTTGCTTTGCAAAAACGACCAAGGTTATAAAAATCTAATCAAGCTAGATTCGCTCGCCTTTATAGACGGATTTTATCGCAAGCCGCGCTGCGATTATAAAACTTTAGAAGAGCACAGCGAGGGGTTAATTTGTTTATCCGCGTGCCTTGCGGGGCGAGTTCCGCAGTTACTTTTGGCGGGGCGGTACGACGACGCCAAGGCTCACGCTTTGCACATGAAAGAGGTTTTCGGCGAGGATTATTATTTAGAAATTCAAAACCACAAAATAGCCGAACAACTTCAAATAAATCCGCTTTTAATAAGACTTTCTAAGGAAACGGGCATTAAGCTCGTAGCTACTAACGACGTTCACTATTTAACTAAGGACGACGCGCTTATGCAAGAGGTTATGATGTGCATAAACACTCAAACCACGCTAGACGATCCTAAGCATATGCGCTTCGAAACCGAGGAGTTTTATTTAAAAAGCCGCGAACAAATGGAAGAAATGTTCCCCGGGTTAGACGAAGCGCTCGACGTAACCGCCGAAATTGCCGCAAAGTGCAGCGGCGACGTTATCAAACTTAACAAAAAGTGCGAGCCCGTGCGCGACGCGTCGCTCGTTCCCGGTTATACGCCGCCCAACGGAATGACGGCTTACGAGTATTTAAAAATGCTCGGCGAGGAGGGGCTTAAGAAAAAATATAAAGAAATTACCCCCGAAATTCGCGAAAGGTTCGATTACGAGCTTAACACCATAAGCACGATGGGATATTTAGAATATTACCTTATCGTGTGGGATTACATTAACTTTTCACGCGAGCACGGTATATCGGTCGGCCCCGGCAGAGGCAGCGGCGTAAGCTCGATAGTGGCATACGCTATAGGTATAACGGACGTTGAACCCTTGCAATACAGCTTGATTTTCGAGCGGTTTTTGAATATAGAGCGCGTTTCGATGCCCGACTTCGACGTAGATTTCGACCCCGAACGCCGCGAAGAAGTTATAGCCTACGTGCGCGAAAAATACGGGCACGATAAGGTTGCTCAAATAGTAACGTTCGGCACGCTGGCTTCGCGCGCGGCTATTAAAGACGTTGCGCGCGTTTTAAACGTTTCGTATGCCGAAGTAGATAAAATTACCAAGCTTATGGACGGCAAGCATGCTATTGCCGAGCTGCTAGGGTTAAAACCCAACAAAAAGGACGGCGACGTTACCGTGCGCGATTTTAGGGAGCTTTACGATACCGATCCGACCGTTAAAAACGTTATCGATATGGCTATGAAACTAGAGGGCATGCCCCGAAATATTTCAGAGCACGCCGCGGGGGTAATAATCTGTAACAAGGTTTTGTCGGATAACATTCCGCTTGCCCGAAACGGCGACGATATCGTTACTCAGTTCAATA
>CAYZWD010000085.1:0-4299 GCA_964482115.1 uncultured Acidiphilium sp.
TTATAAAATTTATAGGATTACGCTTTTTTCTTTGAATATAAATAGCGGTTTTCTAAAAACAACGCCGTAGCCAAAAACGAAAGCCCCGCGATTATCAAAATAATAGAGGTGCGTAGGGTGTAATAAGAAGGGTTTTGCACGCTGCTTTTTGCAACGTAGCCCTCGTTGCCGTTTTGGTCTTTAAAATAATACGCGCCGTTTTTTTCGCCGTAAATCATAATTTTTGCGTAAGCGGCTAGTTCGCCTTTTTTGTTCGTAAGCTGTTCGTCTTGATAAAAATCGGCGGTTTTATGGTAAATTTCCGCTGTGTAAAAGCTTACTTTTTCGGGCGCGGAATAAACGCTTTCGGTTAAAAACGAGCTAGGCACGTAACCGCTTTTTCCGTCTTTAACGATAAGCGAATAACCGTAATCGCCAAAGGTTAACGTAGAATTAACTTGAACTTTGTCGCCCTCGTTTACGTAAAAACTTATAAACGATTGAACCGCGTTCGCCGCCGAATCGGAGCTTAAAAAGGCGTCGTGCGCGGGGTATTTAAGCACGCTCGCGTCGCTCGTTAAAAACGCCGTTTTGCTTACCGCCGAAGTTTTTACAGCGTGCGGAGAATGCGTTTTTTTATCGATTAAAGCAAGGCAATCGCCCGCTATTAAATAATAAGCGCCGTTAATTTCGCTAATAACCAAATATTCGCGCGCGGTTTCTTGCGAAAAATATCCTACGTAGCTAAAATAGCGGTTTTCAAGCGATTTTTTAAGGTCTATTGCGTAAAGTTCCTCTCCGTCGTTTACGGTAACGGCGTTAAGCGCGCCCGCTTCGCTAACGGCAAACCCCTCCGGCAATAAAATTTTTGTAAAGCTTATTTCAAACCCCGTGGCTGTTTTAGAGGCTAGGTCGTAACCTATAACTCTGTCGTTTTTATAATCGCAAATATACGCGTTGCCGTCGCTCACGAAAAAGCCTTTGCTTTCGTTAGGCAGCGCGGTAGAGGCAAACTCGGTTGTTTTCACGTCCGATTCGCTAACCGAATAAATCGCGTTTTTCGATTTGTAATAAAGCTTGCCTCCCGCGTATAGCGTTTGTTCAACGTTTCCCGCCGCTCTATCTACCGTTTTAGAGGTGTTAGGCGGAGTGTTTTTTAAAAGTTGCCCGCTCCAAGCGTAATAAAACGAATAATCGGGCAGTAGCGCGAATGCCTCGGTTTGCCCGCTCATCGGCGTGTATTCTTTATCTAGTTGCGAATATAAAAAGTTAGTTCCGTCCGTTACGCGGTAAAGGGTGAGTTTTTGCTCGCCTTGCTTAGAAACGGCAAAAACGGTTAGCCCGTCGTTCATGTTTTCGCAAACCGAAAACGAGCAAACGCCCTCGGTTATTTTTTTAACCGAATAAGTTGAAAGGTTAAGCCCGTAAAGCGCGCCGTCCTCGTCTAAAATCAAAAGGAAATTTTTGCACTTTTGCGCGCTTTTCGCGTTTTTAACGCCTAGGGTTGCAAGGTCAACGGTATCGTAAACATCGTCGCGGTAAATAACGGCAAGGTCGTTTTGCAAAATGTAAAATTTATTTTCGCTTTTAAAAACCGAAAGCGGTTTTTTAAGCTCGAAGTATTCTAGGCTTTTAACCGTAGCGTGCACGCCCGCCGCGTTTGCGGTTTTTGCGGTTTTTGCCGTTTTGCCGTAAATCGGGGCGGCTAACGCTATAAAACCAACGCAAAAAATCGCGCACAACGCTAAAAATAGAGTTTTGCGCTTGCTTAAAACCGAAAAACCGTTATTCTCTTTATTCGGTTTGCCGTTTTTTATAAATTCGAATTCGCTATTATTACGATTATCACGCGCGCGAGTGCGCGACTTAAATATATTTTTCATCACGCAATAATTTTATTACATTTTGCGCGTTTAGTCAAGCGAAAAAATATTAAGCTAAAAATAAAACTTAAATATAATGGCTGTGTTTATTTGCGCCGAAAGCGGCGATTATTACGGCGCGAGCCGTTGCAAACTAGGGTTAGACGATAAAAAAAATAATAAAAATTTAAAAACCCCGTCATAAACGCTAAACAAAATAGGGAATATATGTTATAATAAATGCGAACATATGTTCTAAAACCACTTAAGCCCCTTTCTTTAAAATTTAATAATGCCTTAAGATTTTAAAATATTTTTGTTAAATTTGAACAAATAAAAAAATATTTTAAAAAAATAGTCGTAAACCCGTTGCAAATAAGTTCCGCGCGATATATAATTTTTTGCGAACCTTGCCGCGGCGTTTAAACGGTAATGCAAAAAAATGGCTTAACTTTTTACCGTTCGAAAAGTTGCCTAAATTTTGCTTCGGGTATCGTTTTTGCGGCTTTGCCGTTTAACGGCTGCGTAAGGCGGGCGGCGAAAAAAGCGCCGCTAAAATAAAAAATATTTAAGGAGAGTTGGTTATGAATCTTGTGTTTAAAACGGTGTTGTATTCTTATCCTTCGTTCGACGGAGTGCTGGACGGAATTGAAAAATTGGCTTATTTCAAAGCGTTAACTTCTTATGCGGATAGCAACAAAACTCTAAAGCAAATCGATAAAATTTTGCTGCTAAACAATCAAGCGGACAGGCTTAAAAACTTAAAACGCATAGTAAACGAGCTTTTAGACGGTTTAACCGAAGAGGAACGCGAATTGCTGAGTTATAAGTTTTTCCGTTATCCGCCCAGCCCCGGCTTCGATTATTCTTCGCGCAGGTATTTCAGAATGCAAAAAAAGCTTGCCGAAAAGCTAGATAAAATAGCTAAGCGCCGCGGTTACGACGAGCGGTGGTTTAGCGATAACTTTTCGGATATTTATTTTTTAAAAGCCAAGTTCGAAAGGCTTAAAAGCATCGAACAGCGCAAAGCCGTGCCCAACGCCGCGCGTGATAGCGGTGCGTAAATCCGTGCAAACCCGCCTAACCCTGCCGAAACCCGCCCAAAAGCCTCGGTTTATATTTTTTCGATATTATACCCCGCTTTTTTAAATTTACAAAAATCGACGAAAAACGACAAAAGGCAACAAAGTTTTACAAAAAGCAAAAAAAATTACAAAATTACATAAATTTGAAAAATAAAAATCAATACCGTTCGTAATCGTCGTCGGAGACGGCTGCGCGTTTAAAAGTTTTTCGTTCGGGGCGGAACAGCGCGTAGATAACGCTTATGGTTATAAGCGAAACGGCAATAATTATAACCGCGCTAAGCAAGGCGTTGCCGTCGCTTGAGCTATTATCGGGTTCGCTTTGCACTTCGTTCGCGGAACTTTGTCCTTGCTTGCTTTGGTCGGGTTCTTCAACGGGCAGTTCTTTCGGATGAGGGGCAAGCGAATGCGCGTAAAAAGCGTCCTTTCTTACGTAGCCTACGTACACGCCCGAAAAAACGTAATAAAACGAGTCGCCGCCTATTTGCGTTTCGCCGTAATAATAGGCGCAGTTTCCCGCGGTTAAAACCACCAACGCGTCGCCCTCGGCGGGGTTAGAAAACAAAATTTCGTCGTTTTTAAGCGTTAGTTTAAGTTGCGGGTAAGGGTTTTCGGGCAAATAGTCGCAAACGTAAAGGTCGGCGGTTTTAACGTAGCCCTCGCGCGCGGGCGCAAGCGCGTTTTCCATGTAGATAACGCGGGTGTATTCCGTTCCGGTTTTTATTATTCTAACGAAGTAAGAATACGGCAAATAAAACTTTAAAATTTTGCAATTCGGGTCGGAATAAAAAGGCGTGTTTTCGTTTAAAACGCGCGCGTATTCGTAGGTTTGCGCGCGTGCGGATATTTTGTCGGTTTGCTTGTCGAAAAAGCTCGAATTAGGCGCGGTTTGCGCGCTAAAGCAAAAAACGGTTATAAGTGCAAAAACAAAACAATTAAAAATTTTTTTCATAGCACGATTATAGCGCGGTTTAAACGGTGTAAAAACTGTTTTTTTGCCGAAACTTTATTTTTTTGCGCGAATTTGAGAGCAAATAGAATTGTTAATAAGCGCGCGGGTGGAACGCTTAAGTAGAATACTTAGGTTGAATACTTAGGCAGAACGCAACGCGAATAAAACAAAAAACAAACGGGGTGCGAACGGCAGAGCCGTAGCGGCGCGAACGCAATTAAATTTTCGTTTAGCGGGCTAAATTGCTTAAAAATATAGCCTTTTTAAGCAATAACGCACTAAAAAATAGCATAATTTTAAAAACGAGTTAAATTTTGCAAAGGCTCGTTTTTTTATTATCTTAAAACGAAATTTTGGTGTATAATTTAAAAAAGCGCAAGAATAAGGCGCAAAAATAAATCAAAGCGTTTAAGAATTAAAA